>JAIXRO010000073.1 GCA_027485145.1 Hyphomonadaceae bacterium
AACTGGCCCACGCCAAGTCTGCTGCTTGCATAACCGTTGAGTTCCGAATGGCCGAAACGGCTCTCGATACTTCTGTTCACGAACTAAGGCAGCGAGCGGAATTTGTAGCGCGCGAGTGGGTCCTCGATCTGGCTTCGTTTTTGGATCAGCCGTAGTCAGCTTTCGAACCACACAAGAAGTACGACGCCGATGAAGATCGCGGCGGCGACTGCCCAGATCCATTTCGGAAGTGGTGGTGGCGTGTAATCGCCGCTAGTATCGCCGTCCCAACCGCTCACAACGAAATGTTCCCCGCCGAGGCATTGCTGATCTCAGTCATAGTTCCGGTCACCCCAAAGATCCTGAGGGCAATTCAGACCCCAAATACCGGCGCCCGCGGACCTGGCTGCCTTTTCCTCATCAGCGTACTCGCCCTTGCTGTATCTCGGCCAGTCTCTGCCCCAGCCATTCGCGACCATGTGCTCAGCTAAGCTGTCGTCGCCCGAGCGGCATTGACCAATCGATCTTGCGTACTGATCCTCTCCCAGCACGTCGCAAGTCACCGTCTTCGATCCGATGAAATCGGAAAGTGCGAGGGCTGCCTTTTGATAAACATTGACCGAGCCACACAAGCTTCCGCGCTCCGGGGTATCAAATCCATTCAAGCGGATCCTCTTCCCATGAATCTCAATCGTATCTCCGTCGACGACTGACGCCGTACCGGCGATTGAGTCCTCCGCAACAGGTTCTGCCGTCGCGACCGCGAGCAGAGCTGACCCCAGCGCGGCGAAGCTAGCTGCGATCCATGTTTTTATGCCGACCATGAACCTCTCCTCAGAGCATGTGCCGAAAACTACCACGATAGATTGAAAGAGCTAGCCGTCCTCTCAATTCAGTCATAATGTTTAAACGGGAACTGGGGGTAAGCATGGATGGAAGCCTAGGCGAAATCGACTTCGTTGATGCGTCAGTCGAAGAACAGAAACTTCAAACACCCTGGAGAGAAATCGCCCAGGGCATTGCGATGGCTGTCGCGATCCCGAGCGTCGTCGGATTGTGTTGGTTTCCCAGCGGGTTCTCGGCGTCTGAACTCGTCGCGCTCTTCGGGTTAGCTCTACTGCCGAGCCTGGCGATGACAGTTTATGTAGGGATCAAAAAGCAACCATCGCTGTCCAAAGCGTTGGTACTGTTTTGCGTACTGTCGGTCGCAGGAGCGTATGTGCTCGTCATTCGTGCCCGCCACTTTCAAATCGCCTTCGATGACAGCGCGACTGCATGCTTGTTTTTCTTGGCGCAAGCACCCGCGTTCGCATTGCTCTACGCTCTCTTGCGCAGCCCGGTTCAAGACCTCGGTAAACCCACTTTGCCATTGTTTCTCACAGGCGTGCTGAGCATTGGCCTGCTCGCGATTTTGGCCGCACTTGCGATCATTGACGAAACAAGCGTGGCTTTATCGATCGATGACGCATTGCTCTGCGCTCTCTACGGCCTGGCGCTCATGCCGCCACTGATCGCCAACGTGGTTCAGGCGCGGCGCGAACGCAAGCTTCCGGTCGAGAAGATGGATAAGCAACCCGATCATATCTCCGGCGTCGGAGCCACAGCATTCTTAACTTTTGTCGTGGTGATCGTGACGTTGGGGCTTTGGGCCGCCGCGTCCGGCACAACGGCGATGATTGATGGAATGGCGGGTCTGATCGTCATCTTCGGTCTTGCCGCAGCCTTTATAGTGCTAGCGGTCGGGCCGATTATCGCTCGCATTTCGAGCCTTCAGGCTTTCGGCATGGCGATACAGACTTTCGTCAAACCGCTGGGCGCAGTCTTTAGCTGGATCGACAGCATTCTTGTGTTTGCTATCGCCGCTGTTCTCGGCGCATCCCAAAAAGACTGGGGCCGCCGGTATACCCTATTGGTTGGCGTCGTGGTTCCGAGTGCCGTTTTGGGTTGGTGGTTCTCTCCTCCCTTCGGCTTGATACCTCTTTCGTTTTCCATCCTGGGCGCAATCGCGATTGCTCGAAGATGGGCCTGGGTCGAGGAAGACCGCGAAAACGCGATGCTGAACCGGCGATTTGAAGGCCCGCATATCAGAGTTGGTTTCGGCCAGGATCTGAGGGACGAAACGCTCATTGCCTTTATGGCCCTGCTCTTTCTCGTCCCGCTCGTCCTCCGCCAACTCTATTTCTTCGTAGGACCCGAACAGACCTTTTCGATAGATCAGGATATCGGTCCCCACCGATACGATGCCTGGCTCAGTTTTTTTGGTACCGAGCTCGCAAAAGCCCTGCCGTTTGTCGACTGGGCAGAGATCTATCATGTTCATGGTGACGCGCCGATCAAGCTGGAGCAGACCGGACTTAACGCCGGCAACCATATCATCTTCGCAACTCGGATCCTTGTCGACCTCGTTCTGCTCGCGGCATTTCTGCAGGCAATTTCGATTGCTCAGCGCACAGCGAAGTTGAAGGACATGTTCTACAAGGATCAAACGATCGATCAGCTAGATCCCTTCCTCGAAAGCGCCGCGCTTTCGCGACTCGTCACTCGAAACGAACATGGGTTCGAAATTGTTGAAAAGGAATACAAGGAATTCCCCCGGTACAATGAGGATCGACTGGAAACGCTTAAGCTCAGAGGCCCGGGCGACGAACTCGGATTTGTGGCTGGTGAGTTGCTTGATCGGTATTCGGAAGGCGGACCTGCTGAAAAGGTCGTTGTTGAAGCCAGACGGGTCAAACCAGACCGCGAGCGCCTTGATGAACTGATTGCCGAACTGCATGAAGCATACATACCGGGATCTGCCCTAAGGCTCAAAGCCGCGCATTTTTTGCTCAATTCACGGCCATCGTTTTGGCCGGTGCGCCTGGCTTTGACCGAACTCATTTCGCGTGACGTGGCGGCAAATCCGAATGCGCCTCCAGTCGAAGCGATCAATGCGCTTTCAGAGATTCTGATTGGTCCCGGTCAGGGCGTCATGGATGTCAGGCGGGAAGTTCGCTTGGCAGCCGCAAATGGCTTGCGACTTGCCGTATTATACCAAAACCGGATCGCGATTGCGGCGCTCCGTATTGCTAAGGACAGCGACACCGCAACAAAGGTCAAAGAACGTGCGCGGGAGATTCTTGCAGAAGCCGAAAGCTAGAGAGGTTGCTGAAAAAAATCGTGCATGCACAAATACGTCTGCTCACGGATTGTTGAAGTGCAGGCAGTAGCAGATGCTCGATGAGCCGACGACCTGTTCTTTGATACGCACTCATGTGGTTAGTGTTGTTAAGCTATGAGTTCGCGAGTTGGCTAGTCTTTGACTAACTCAATTCGACTGCCAGAGCGTCCGCGAGCAAAGACAAAAGCTGAAGCCGATATGCGCTTGTAGAAGCGCAGCCGCGTGATCAAAAGAACGGCAAAGTCGATGCTGCGTTCACCGGAAACGAGATCGTTCATTGATAGACAGTCTTCGAGGCTTGGACTAATAGAAAAACTCGGATGCGAATGCCATTCCCCGAGATAGTTGTACCGGGTGTAATCACGGCCCGTGCGCGCAAAAAACGCGTCGAGAGCAGCACGATGCTCTTCGGGTGAACGGACGAAATGTGCCGCACTGCCAGTTTTGTCATCGGCCGAAAAATCGACGATCTTGAAGCGATCGATGTCGATCTGCTCGCCCATAAGCACGCCTCCAATCTCGCGGCGGCCAGCTTGAACGAGCAAGGCCTTCAATCGGTTGGACTGATCACGCGGCAGATGAAGCTGCATTTGAATCGTCATCCTTTGGGAGCAGCGAAACAGCAAACTCTACAGCTTCTTTTGCAGCCTCGGAATTTGCTGGTGCAAGTTCATGCCAAGGCTCAAAGATCAAACTCACGGGTTTCGTGTCGAATGGCTGGCTGAAAAGCCATTTGTTCGAGAGCCCAATCATGTATACTGGGTACGGAAAGTCCGAATCCCCCGCAATACCAAAGGTATCGATCGCCAGACGCGTCGTGTGCGCCGCAATAACGGCCACATCGCCATCGTCAGCTATCAACGGCGGTTCGGTTCCGTTCTCGACTCCGTAGTCATTCGCTACTCCAGTCCATTGGACGCCTTGCGCGTCGCACCATGCCAAGATCTGACGGCGCGCCGCTGCAGGCGGCGGCTCTAGGTCAGGGCGCGAGCGAGCAATGTAGCCGCCGATACCACCAGCAAACACTTCCGCCCATACCATCGGCTTCCGGTTCACTTGCGCTGTGCCAGCGCAATAATTGAAAGCTATCGCATTGGCGGTGGCATCTATGATCAGGTCGCAGTTTCCAAGGCGATCAAGTAACGATGCGATTGTCCCCGCTGCCTCTTGTTTACCCAGTCCCACCTGCTGCGTGGTGACGACGCAGCTTGGCGCAATCTCCTCGATTCGCGCTCGCAGGGCAGCGCTTTTGTGGTGTCCAATCATACGCCAGTCGAGATCGTGGCGCTCCAAATTGCCAGGCATGAGGATGTCATCATCAACCAGATGGATTTCGCCAACGCCCGAGCGCACGAGCGATACCGCGATCTTGGAGCCGAGTGAACCGCACCCGATGAGCCCAACTTTTTTGCCTTTCAACGCGTCGTGCGACTCAGGTCTCCGACGCTGCTGGGCTTCCTCGTTTACTACTTTATAATGGATAAGTCCGCGCTCTTTGAGCGGAGTGGTCAACCAAGTGAACCGGCTATCCGAGCCGTCGGCCACAATGATTGCATTAAGCGTTTCATCCGATTGCAATCCCGCCGCGACGTCGCTGAAGCCAGCTTCCACGAGCCAAGCGTGGAAAGCATCAACGGTATCGAAAATAGGCACAACTTTGAGATCGTCGACATGCACCAACCAAGCCTGGCTCTTGTAAGGCCATTGGGGTGCAGGAACGTCAACATCAATCCATGTATCGGCCTCGCCCAAGCCTGTGAGGCTGTTGACAATAGCTACGAAGGCTTTTTGGGTTCGGCGCTCTGTGATGACCGCTTTGTATACCGTGCCCGTATTCTTCCCCTGGAGATAACTGCGAAGCGCCCGCCGCATCAGGAACCGGCAATTTGCATTGCGAAGGCTTTGGCCGAGCGTGATGTTGTGCGCCGACGGCACGATTCCCCGACCTTCGGCAGGCCGTTCGCTTGCGATCAAGCGATGGGCACTCTCCATCATCATCGCGCCCGTAACATGCTCTTCCCAGTTGTCGGGCCGATATTCTAGGCAGAGTTCGCCACCGGTTCCCCACTGATGGCCGGACACCCTTTGCTTGGAACGCACAATCACGGACGGCGGCGTCATCGGAAACAGATCTGGATATTCTAACGTGAGCTCGAAGACCTCCTCGCCGTGAACGACCTCAAAGTCTACTTCGAAACGCGCGCCCTTCTCCAACCGCCACGCGACCCCACGCAGCCATTCGGAGCTCTGCTCCAATGAAGTGATGGCGCGACGCTCTTTCAGAAATCGCTGTGCATGTTCAAGCCACCAGATCATCCAAATCCCTGCGGCTTGCTAGGTGCCCGCTCGTAGTTGGGAAACACGAATCCGCCAACTGGGGCCACGCTGGCCGAGGAAAGTAACGACTTTGGCACCGCGTCATTCTCGGCATTCCAGTACTCGTGATTGAAGACCTGGCGCCAAGCGTTGCGCGCTTGCGCGCGCGTACAATCGGTATTGAAGAGCACCAGTAGAGCCTTGATAGCGGCGCTCACTTCGGCCGCAAAACTCCGCATTTCGCTTTGGCGCTTTTCCGCTGCTGTAAGGTCGGACCCATCGATCGGGCTATAGACTTTCTGACTGAGCGATAAACGGTGTTCGATCGCGTACAGCGTTCGTACGAGTGCTTCATCGTCGTAGGCCGCATTTGGCACATAACACTCGGCAACCAGCGTCGTCAGAATCATACCTCCCGGCATGCGCCACGCCGCCCGTGACTTCGAGAAATATTTTACGTGCCGCACGATGCGGCGCAGCTGGCCATCGTTTACCGTCGCGCCATCGGTAGACTTTGGTGACCGGTCGCTCACCTGTCCTTCGAACCATAGCTTCATGCTGTCCGGGTCGCGAGCTATCCATTTGTCGTCGCTTGCGTGCTCAATGATTTCGTTGCCGTAGCCGTCGTCCACATAGCGATAAACCGCGAAGTCAAGGTGCTGACCGGAGGCGTACCAGATCGTTACTGCGTTCTTGCGTGCCTCGGGCGGCTCCTTGAACTGGCCTCCAGTCTCTTTGAAGGCATCGCGGATGCGCTCGCGCGCGCTCTTCGGGGAAGTCGGGAGGTCAGCGGCGTAAAACAACAATCCGACATCGATGTCATAGTCGTTGCCACGCGCTTGATTGAGGGTCTTCATCGCGTAGCCGCCCTGATTCCGATAGTCGTCGGGATAGGGGTAATTGCGCTTGTTCTTTTCGCCGAGTTTGTCGAGCCCGGTATTGAGGCGCGTCAGGCTATTGTTGCGGAAAGCCGCAAGCTCGTCCGACCGCGTCTTTCCGAGACGAATATGCGCCTCATAAAACGCCATCAATTCGCTATGCAGACTGTGCATTTGTCGCTCCCTCCTTCGCGGCATTGGCCATCACCACTTGCGGCACCGGTACGCCGTTTATTTGCACGCCCCAGGCATAGCGAGGACTCGCCGCCTGACTGTAGTTATGCACGATTACCGGAGCATGGATGGTCGGGCTAAGCATCCTACCTAGAGCGAACACGACACTCACAGGCGCCGCACAGAAAACATGGATTTGGCGCGAACGCGTAGATGCAGCCTGGATCTGATCCAATTCCTCTCGGAAAATACGCGCGATCACCTCAACCTGCCCACGATGTGTGATGCAATCAATTCGCGGCGCTGCGACGCGGATATGGATGTCGTCATCGCGGGCGGCGAGGCGTTCTTTCACATCATCGTCGCCAACGGCGTAACTTATGGAGATGCGGATAGATACGTCCCCGCCTTGCAGATGCCGCACGCGATCGACGGTGAGGCCGAGGTCTGGCCCATCGCCAGATGCGAGGGAGCGCCAGCCTGCGTCTGGGCCACGATTCAACTCAAAGAACTGGACGGGGGTGTCGACTTGTACAGCATAGCCAGCTGCGAAGATGAGAGGAATGTGAGCTTTTCCGTAGTAAGCCAAGGATGCGCCGGGATGTCCGAGCATATGAGTGCGAACCCGCGTAGCGAAGCTCGCTTGAACCCGAAGTGCTGCCGCCGGATCGAGAAGCTGGCCAGCGGAATAGAAATGCGTCTGGTCGATCTCTTCGTGAATCAACGGCGCGGCGGGCACATCTCTCACCGTAAGCTGATGTGGCGCGCCATCGAATGAGCGGTGACGGACTGCGATAACGGGAGGAAGCGCAGGCTTCGCCGTGGCATACGAGGCCCGCATGTCCATAATGATGATGAGGGAGGCCAGGACGACACAGACAAGCGAAGCCGGGACGTTCCACTCATCCACGGCGCCCCCGAGTTGAACCGCGACAGTTGGGGCGATTAGCGCAACTACCCATGCTACCCAATCGATTTTGACGAACATCGCCGCGAGAAAGAGAAGTCCGAACGCGAAACGCGGATATGGGCGACCGACCCAGACCTTTAGAAAGTCGAGCGCCAACACTCCCCAACGATGTATGTGCTCATTCAAGGCAAGCTAGCTCCAAAAAGAATCACCGCAGACTAGCACGATAATGAACAAAGCAGGAACACATACGTAACGTCAGGACCAGAAGTTCTTTGCATATGGGGAGCGAAGCAAACCCATCAAGGGTTGCATACCTGCCCCGTTATTGTTCCACGTTCGACACTAGCTCCTACAGGATTCAGACCACGGAGCGCCCGGCCAGACTAGTGTGAGATCGCTGGAAGCAGCCGCGGGCAGGACCATTCACACGGTCTGCCGAGAGCACGACTTGGACCGGAATAGCGAGCGGGCTCTGGCGCTAGCGGTATGACGGGGCACCACCGCCGCCCGCCGCTAACTGTTGCTGCTCCGCATACAAATGAAGAGTCCATGGGCAGTCATGGCAGCCCCCTTGCGCGTCGATGACAAGTGGCTCACCAATCAACTGATGTGATTTGTGTGATTAAGCCATGAATTGGCGAATTGGACGGGAAAGTAGCGGCCGCACGACCATCGCGACGCTCGGCAGATCTCTCCGAGCACTGCGAGAGCGCCTTATCGGTGCGGTTTTTGGCTCTCCCTACATGCGAGAGTTCGACTCCCAAAACCCAACTGATGTAACTATTGTTGTTTCACCATGAGTTGGGTTTCGTACAAGCTTTGTCACTTTTTTTTTTTTTTTTCGTCGCATAAAAATGACAAACGCCGCGTGATTTTGCGGATCGCAGCCGACTTTCACCGTGGTCAATTTCCAACTAATCAGGGCTTTTTGTTCGGTGGGATTTCGAGCGTTTTGAAAGCAAGGCATCGCCCTTTTATGGGGGGCATTAGTGTTATCACCCCCAATCACCCCAGCCCAACCCTATACCCCATACATACCCCAGCTAGGGTGATGTATCGATGGAGTGCCCGAATAAAAAAGTGACAAACTGCGAGGGCTGGGGAGAGTGCGCCGCTGATGTTCGAATGTCATTTTTTTTCGTCGGAATATCAAGACGCCTAAGCTTCGATTTCTGGGTGCCCGAATTGAGCTTCGCCGGATATGGCTTACACTGAACGCTTTGTGCGCTCAGCCCGATCTCCTTCATGCGCGCAAAGATCCTAATTTCAGTTCCGGTAAAGCAAGAATACTGGGGAAACGATCAGTCCGCTAAACTTATGCAGCGTTTGAAAGAAACAGTTGTCGCTTCGAAAAAGGACCAGACAAATGTCTAGCGAGAATGTGTCTCCACAGCACTTCGCATACGGGTTCCTTAAGGAAGCAAGGGCGCTAGTCCCCAAAAAATATGTCCTGATTGATACCGCGATGGATCTAGTGGGCCATCGCCTTCATCCCAGACTTTACCCTCAGGCGCCTGAAGACTTCAGTTCGTGGGCCAATGTACCGCCACCCGGTGATTTCGCCGACGCCCCCTTTGCCTGGCGTAT
>JAIXRO010000129.1 GCA_027485145.1 Hyphomonadaceae bacterium
GACCATGCCCAGCGTCTGCGCCCATTGCGGCAGCGCCGTGTAGTGGAGGTGGTGCGGACCCGCCCAGATGTAGATGAAGATCAGTGACCAGAAGTGCACGATCGACAGACGGTAGGAATAGACCGGGCGGTTCACGCGCTTCGGAATGAAGTAATACATGATCGCGAGGAAGCCGGTCGTCAGGAAGAAGCCGACCGCGTTATGGCCGTACCACCACTGCGTCAGTGCATCCTGCACGCCTGCGAACAACTGATAGCTCTTGGAACCGGTCAGATTGACGGGCACGGCGAGGTTGTTGACGATGTGCAGCATCGCGATGGTGACGATGAAGGATAGATAGAACCAGTTCGCCACATAGATGTGCGGCTCCTTGCGCTTCCACAGCGTGCCGAGGAAGACAAACAGGTAGGCCACCCACACAATGGTCAGCCAGAGGTCGGCATACCATTCCGGTTCGGCATACTCCTTGGACTGAGTAACACCCAGCAGGTAGCCGGTACCGGCAATCACGATGAACAGGTTGTAGCCCCAGAACACGAACCACGGCCACATCCCGCCCGCGAGCCGGGTGCGGCAGGTGCGCTGGACGACATAGAAGCTGGTGGCGATCAGCACGTTGCCGCCGAACGCAAAGATCACGGCGGAGGTGTGCAAGGGCCGCAGCCGTCCGAAATTCGTCCAGCCGAGTTCAGGGAAGTAGAACACGCCGGGGAACGTCAGCTGCAGGGCAATGATCAAACCGACCAGGAAGCCGGCAATTCCCCAGAACATGGAGGCGGCAACACCGAACTTGACGATCGTATCTTCGTAGAAAGCCGCCTCGAAGGGATTCCGGTCCTTCAGCGATCCGGCCCAGAAGCCGGTGATCAGCAGGCCCGTGACCGTCAGGAAGAAGAAGATCCAGGCATGCGCGCCCATCATCGGGTCGGCGGCGTTGGCGGCAATGATGAGGGCGCCCAATGCGACGATGCCCACGAGCAGGCAGACCGAGGCGATACTGAAACCGAATGAAGCGCTGCGAGAAGTGATCGGGTTTGCGGTCATTGAGAACCCCTGAAAGGCGTAGCCGGAGACGATGGCTGTTACCTGCCTGACGGGCTTCGCGGGCAGTATAAGGGGAACTACCTATGGGCGTCCCTGTCGCAGCCGGGTTAGTCGGAGGGGACAGCAGAAGGAGCTTGCGCATGTGGAAATCCGCCACGACCGGTCTTGTCTTGCTCGTGACAGGCGCGGCAAAGTTTGCCGACCATGCGAACCGGGCGCCGACCCTTGAGGACTACCTGGCCTTCCGGTGTGGCCCGGGCGCTTCGGCGCTCGGCGCGGGTCCGGCCTCGCATACGCTGCTTTCAAACCTGCATTGTTGGGGATGCCCGGTCATGGCAATCGGCGCAGGCCTTATGGCCTTCGCCGTTGTCAGGGCCTTGCGTCCTTCACGGCGCGGGGTCCGATCCGCGATCCGGTCCTGATCTTGATCAGTCTTGCGTGTTTGCGCGCCGAAAGGCAGTGAAAGGCGCAGCGCCGAGAGATCCCGTCGATGACTGACACACCCGCAAAGCCGCCTGCTGTGCCGCTCGACCAGCTGGACGGGCCTGCCCATCAGCTGCACTTTGAATCGATCCTGGACTCGGTGCCCGATGCGATGGTCGTGACCAACGAAGCGGGGATCATCTTGGCCTTCAGCCGGGCAGCGGAAACCCTGTTCGGCTACACCGCCGCCGAAATCATCGGGCAGCCGGTCAACCGTCTGATGGCCGGCCGGGACCGGATGAATCACGACACCTATATCGGTAATTACATGCGCACCGGGCATCGCCAGATCATCGGCAAGGGCCGCGTCGTCATCGCAGCCCGCGCGGATGGAAACCTCTTCCCGGTCGATCTGAAGATCGGCGAAGCGCGCATCGGGGACTATTGTCTGTTCACGGCCTTTATCCGCGACCTGTCGGAGCAGCAGAATGCGGAGCGCCGCATGCAGGCCATGCAGTCGGAACTCGCGCATTTCTCGCGGCTCAGCGCCGTGGGCACCATGGCCTCCGCCCTCGCGCATGAACTGAACCAGCCGCTGACGGCGGTCGCCAATTATCTTGAGGCCAGCCGCGACCTGCTTGATTCGCCCGATCCCGAGATCCGGGAAGTCCTGCGCGGCGCGCTCTCCGAGGCGGCGACGCAGGCCGTGAGGGCAGGCGAAATCGTCCGTAAGCTGCGCAGCTATGTGTCGCGGGGCGAAGTGGATGCGCGGCCCGTCCGGCTCACGGCCTTGTTGGCGGATGCCATCGCCCTGTCCAAGGTGTCGCGGGAACGCGCAGATATTCCGGTGATCGTCGAGGTCGCGCGCGATGCCGACAGGGTGCTCGCAGATCCCATTCAGGTGCAGCAAGTTGTGATCAACCTGATCCGCAATGCCATGGATGCCATGGCGGGGCAGAGCGACGCGCAGATCGATATCCGCGCCATGCGGCTGGATGCCGGGGGACTGGTCGAAGTTGAAGTCTGCGACAACGGTCCGGGACTCTCGGCCGAAATGAAAGACTCCGTCTTCAAGCCGTTTGCCACGACCAAGGCGCAAGGCATGGGTCTTGGCCTGTCCATCTGCCAGACGATCGTCGAAGCCCATGGTGGGACAATTCGCGCGGTCCCGAAGCCGAGCGGCGGGACGTGTTTCCGGTTCACACTCCGCGAGGACAAGGATAATCTGGCCACATGAGCGACCTGCGCACCATTCATCTGGTCGATGACGACGAGGCCATCCGGCACTCGGCCAGTTTCATGCTTCGTCATTCAGGTTTCCGCGTAAAGACGTATGCGGACGGTGTGACATTCCTCGATCAGGTCGAGACGGCCGAGCGCGGCTGCATCCTGCTTGACGTCCAGATGCCGGTGATGGACGGACTGGAAGTGCAGGAAGCGCTCAATGCCCGGGGCGTTTCCATGCCGGTCATCGTTCTGACCGGGCATGGAGACGTGGCCGTCGCCGTGCGCGCCATGAAGGCTGGCGCCGTCGATTTCGTTGAGAAACCTTACGCCAAGCAGTCGCTGGTGGACGCTCTGATGCGGGCGTTTGATCGCCTCGAGGCCCGCCAGAAAGTCGAAGTGCTGGCCGAAGAGGCGCGCGGCCTGATTGCGCGGCTGACCGCCCGGGAGAAGCAGGTCCTGCTTGGTCTCGTTGAGGGACAAACCAACAAGGTGATCGCCGAGACGCTCGATGTGTCCCCCCGGACGATCGAAATCCACCGCGCAAACCTGATGGAAAAGATGAACGCCCAGAGCCTGTCGACCGTCCTGCGAATCGCCTTCGCGGCCGGTTACGGCGCACCGGGCGCGCCCGGCACACCTTAGGAATAGTACCTAAAGACGCTTCGCCGCAGCCGGGTTAGCCTACGGTTCCAGTTCAACTTTGCGACGATGGAACGCTCTTGCTTATACCCGTCAGAGATATCCGTCGCATTGCCGTCGTGGATGACAACCTGGCCGTTCGCGACTCGTTGCAGCTGTTGCTCGGGGTGCACGGATATGAGGTCGAAGCCTTCGCGGGGAGTGTGGGCTTGCTCGCGAGCACCCGGCTTGCAGTTTATGACTGCTTCGTGATCGATCTGAAACTGGGCGGCCCGGATGGCCCACACCTGCTCTCGAGCGTACGCGCCCGCGGTTTTCAGCAGCCGGCAATCCTGATCTCCGGATGGGAAGTGGAGTCGCTCGAACGTCTTGCCGCGGACGCAGGCTTCGCATCCCACGTTCGCAAGCCGATGATGATCACGTCCATCGTCGATGAGATCCGGAGGGTCCTGCGGCCGCGTGAAAGCCGCCCGCCCGATTGAGCGCTGCGTGCCGTCCGTATGCGGATGGCGGTCAGCGCGCCGCGGCTGAAACCGGGAGGTTTCTCACCGTTTCTTGTGCAACGGGCACCGCGTGATCTTTCATCATTGCCTGGATCGCCAGTACGGGCATCGGTCGGCCGAACAGGTAACCCTGGATGTCATCACAGCCGGCCGCCGCGAGGCATACGCGCTGGATTTCCGTCTCGACGCCTTCAGCGATCACATCAAGCCTCAGCGCGCGCGCGAGCCGGACAATGGCGTTGACCACGGCGTCCGCGCTCGAATCCGTGCCGAGATTCGAGATGAATGAACGGTCGATCTTGATCTTGTCGATCGGGTAGCGTTGCAGATAGCTGAGACTGGAATACCCTGTTCCGAAGTCGTCAAGTGCGATCCGGAAACCAAGGTCGCGCAACCGGCCGAGCGTTTGTTCCGTCGTCCGATCATCGCCCAGCAGCAAGCCTTCCGTGATCTCGAGTTCAATCCGCCGCGTATCGACGCCGGTTTCCTCGACCAGAAGTTCGAGTTCCGGCACGAAGTCCGGCAACCGGATCTGGGCTGCGGAAATGTTGACGGCAATCCGCAGGTTCCCAAGCACCTTGCTGTCTTCGAAAGCGCGTCGCAGGACGAACGCGCCCAGCTTGTCGATGAGCCCGCCCTCTTCGGCAATCGGCACGAACAAGGATGGCGGAACATGTCCGCGCGCCGAGTGGTTCCACCGGACGAGCGCTTCGACACCGTACAGTTTGCCGCCCTGATGCACCTGGGGCTGATAGGCGACCGAGAGGTCGCCTTGGGCGAGGGCTTCGCGCAAGTCCTCGCGAATTTCGAGACGCTGGCGCAGGTCGCCGTCCATGGCGGGCGCGTACATCGCGTAGCCGGACCGGCCAGATGTCTTGGCCATGTTGAGTGCCAGGTCGGCCCGCCGAAGGCACTCGAAGGCATCCACATCCGGATGGTCAATGAGCGCGACGCCGACCGTGCAGCCTGAGAAAACACGGCCCGCATCAATCTCGACCGGCTTGCCAGCAAGTTCGATCAGGCGTGCGGCGAGTGCATCGGCGCCGTCGGGTGTTGCGCCCGATTGGACGATGGCAAATTCGTCCTTGCCCAATCTGGCGAGCAGGTCGTGAGGACCACAGCACAGCGAGAACAGGCGGGAGACCTCACGGATCAGGTCGTCACCGGCCTTCTGTCCGAAGTTGTCATTGATTTCATTGAACCGGTCGAGGTCGATGCAATGCACAGCGAACGATCGTTGGTCCTTGCGCAGCAGCTCGATGGCGCCGTCCAGATGATCCGCGAGACGCAGGCGGTTCGGCAATCCGGTGAGCGGGTCGTGATAGGCGAGGTGGGCAACCCGCGCTTCGCTCTGAACGAGGCGCTGCGTCGCTTGGCGTCCGCGGTGCTGATATCGCATGGCGAGGATGACCAACGCGATCAGCGCCACCAGCACGAGGGGCATGGACATGCGAAGCATTTCTGCCCCGGGACGCTGTGGTTTCCATTGGATCATCGCGATTGGTTGCCGGGTCGAATCCCGAACCATCAGGGCAGCGTGTCCCGGGATGCGCTCGGCATCCGGTGCGCCGAGGTGCACTTGCTTCAGAAGGTAGCGCCGGGCCAGATCCGACAGGAAGTCGTCGTCGATGACTTCACCGGAGATCAGGACGGCGGATCTGGATGTCTGAGGCAGGGACTGTCCAAAATCGGGTTGGACCAGCGTGGCGGTCAGGGCCAGGAGGCCAACGTCCGTATTGGACACCGCGGTCGAGTAAATGATGCGCGGAGGCTGACCGTCCATTTTGCGCAAGTGATCGGTGATCGGGCCGCGCAGCCTTTCGGCCTCGCGGACATTGTCGACGATGGGCGCCGAGGCCGCCAGCACGGAGCCGACCTGTCCGATCGCACGCGAGTCGTCGCCGAGCATGGCGAAGATCGGTTGGTCGGTGCGGTCAAGCACAACGGCCAACTCGAATCCCTGAACGCCGGCGAGGTACTGGCCGATGTTGGATTCGGTCCAGTCGTGATCAAATGATAGGTCGAGATTCTTGACGGCCTCATCCCACAGCGCAACGGCGCTTGGCCGGCGCGCATGTTCATCCAGCAGTCCGGTGAAGCCGTTCTGAAGGAGTTGTTGTTCCCGCTGGAGCGCTGATCGGTCCGCCATGTTGGCGAACGCCATCAGGGCCGTGATGACGCCAATGCCCAGCGCCGCGCTAACCAATGTCAGCGGCCACCTGATGGCGCTATTTGACAAATTGCTCATCGCGGGCCCCGGACGACACACATCCTACGGGCTGGAAGATCGCACATTCACATGAATGGGCTGTTCCAAAATCGGTGAAATTTTATCGAACCGGGTTTGAAAACAAGGTCTTTGCAGGCTTTACGTCGGGTCCGGGGGCGGTTCCTGAGGTCGTCGCGGCGCGAACAAAATCACGGACGTTCAGGCGCGCCGGCGCCTGTAAGCCCGCGGCGAGTACTTGCCCGGCCATAGGCGTGATGCGATGTATTGCCGAGATCGATAGCGAGAGACTATGAGATGCGACCTACGCTCAGGCAGATGCAGTACCTGATCGCGATTGCCGATACCGGCAAGTTCGGCGAGGCCGCGCGCGCGGTGAATGTCAGCCAGCCCAGCCTGTCGGCACAGATCGCCGAGATGGAGGCCAGCCTTGGCGTCCAGCTGATCGAACGGTCACGCCGCGGCGCCATGTTCACGGCGGCCGGTGAGGAACTGGTACGCCGTGCCCGGAGCATTCTGCGCGACGTCGAGGACCTGAAAGCGGTCGCCAGGTTTGGCCGGAGCGAGTTGTCCGGCCGTTTGCGGCTCGGTGTCTTGCCGACCGTCGGCCCTTACATCCTGCCGCCGGCCTCACGCGAGCTCCACAAGCGGTTTCCGGAACTGCGCCTGAGCATCCGGGAAGAGCGCACCGTGGACCTCGACGAGCATCTTCAGGCGGGGGACTTCGACGTCATCATCTCGTCGGCAATCGACCATGAGAATGTCGATCATGCCCCATTGTTTTCGGAACGCCTCTACGCCTGCGCCCCGCCGGAAGACCCTCTTTCGGCCGGGGAAGGGCCGGTGCGCCTCAAGGACCTGAAGGGTCATTCGCTGCTCACGCTCGGGCAAGGCCACCGGCTGGACACGATCATCCGTGAACTGGCAGTTGCCTCGGGCGCGGTCGTCAGTACCGAGTATGAAGGCACCAGTCTCAATGCCATCCGGCTGATGGCCGAGATGGGGGCCGGCGTTGCGATCCTGCCGAGCTTGTACGCCCTGTCCGAAGCCCGCCGCGACCGCGGACTGAACGCACGGATGATCGACCATCCGCTGGCCCGCCGCGAGATTTCGCTGATCTGGCGCAGCACATCGCCTCTGGCGGCGAGCTTGCTGGGCTTGGCAGGACCCCTGAAAGCTGCGGCGAACAAAGTCCTGGCCAGCGAATAACCCCGCTTTCGATAGTTTGAACCTATGAAGGCAATGCGATCATTCGATTGGCATCAAGGGTCTGACGGCGATTAGCAGGGGTCCGCAAACGGGGCGGCTCTGCCCTGCGTCGGGAGACTGGGTGATGGATATTGCTTTCGGAACGCTGCTGTCGCCGATCGTCCTGTTCTTTCTGCTTGGGCTCGTCGTCGCGCTTCTCAGATCACAGATGACCATCCCTGAAGCTTTCGCCAAAGGCCTCGCCATCTACCTGATGATGTCCATCGGCCTGAAGGGCGGCGTCGCTATCTCCAAGGGTGATCTTGGTTGGGACGCGGGCTTTGTGATGATTTCCGCCATTGCACTTTCATTCCTGCTCCCGGTGATTGCCTACGCGCTTCTGCGGGCGACGACCCGCCTCAGTGAAGTGGATGCTGCGGCGACAGCTGCGCATTATGGCTCTATCTCGATCGTGACCTTCGTGGCGGCCGGGCAGGCAACGGCAGCGGCGGGTTTGGAGACGTCCGGATACCTCGTCGCGGTCGCGGCGCTGATGGAGGTGCCCGCAATCATCTCGGCACTGATCATCGCCCAGCGCGGCGCGGGGCAGCCCGGCAGCGTGGCCGGCTCCGACCGGGGAGAATTGGCGCGCGAAGTGCTTTTGAATGCATCGGTGGTCGTCCTGCTGGGATCCCTCCTGATAGGCTGGGTGACGGGAGAGGCGGGCATGAAAACAGTCGCGCCGTTCTTTGTCGAACCGTTCCAGGGCGTGCTCTGTCTCTTCCTGCTCGACATGGGCCTCTCGGCGGGCCGGGGTTTGCGCAATGGCTGGCGCCAGCTGGGACCGGGCACAATCGCCTTCGGCGTCTACATGCCGTTGATATCGGCCGGCCTTGCCGCGGGCGTCGCCGCGCTGAACGGCATGGGCGCCGGCGACGCCGCCTTGCTGATCACGCTTGCGGCTTCGGCATCCTACATCGCCGTGCCCGCCGCCATGCGCCTCGCCTTGCCGAAAGCGAAGCCGTCGATTTATCTGACCTTGTCCCTCGGGATCACGTTCCCGTTCAACCTGATCGTGGGTTTGCCGCTCTACATCTGGCTGGCCAACACGATCTCCGCCGGAGCCGCCTGAACCATGCATAGCCGTCTTCGCCTTGAACTGATCATCGAGCGAATGGCCGCGCCGCGGGCCTGCAAGCTGCTCGAAGCCGCCGGCCTGACCGGCTACACGGTGCTGCCTGCCATCTCCGGCTTCGGAGGGCAGACACGCTGGAGCCGGGACACGGACATGTCGGCCTCCAGCGACATGGTGGTCCTCATCTCGATCGGCGCCGAGGCACAGGTTCGCGCCGCATTGAACGAGCTCGAAAACCTGCTCGGCTCTCATATCGGTGTTCTGAGTGTCGGCGAGGTCCAGGTGCTCCGTCCGGGACGGTTCTGAAGGCGCGCTTCCGCTGCGTGACCCCTTCCAAGGCCGGAGGACCTTGTGTCATCCTCCGGCCATCGCAGACAACAACAGGGCCCACCGGCGGTGGCGCGGCCCGGTCCAAGGGAGACGGACAGATGGTTAAGACACGGATCACGGAAATGTTCGGCGTCGAGACGCCGATCCTGATGGGCGGCATGACGGGCGTCGGATTTGGCGAACTCGTGGCAGCCGTGGCGAATGCCGGCGCGCTCGGTTTCATCACGGCGCACATGTTCAAGTCGGGCAAGGAGCTGCTCGACGAAATCGAGAAGACCAAGAAACTGACCGACAAGCCGTTCGGCGTGAACCTCACGCTTCTGCCGTCGATCAATCCGATTCCATATGACGAGTACCGCGAGGCGATCATCGCCAGCGGTATCAAGATCGTCGAAACGGCCGGACGGGCGCCGACCGACCATCTGCCGCGCTTCAAGGAGCATGGCGTCAAGGTGATCCACAAGTGCACGTCGGTTCGCCACGCGGTGTCCGCGGTGTCGAAGGGCGTGGACGTGATTTCCATCGATGGCTTCGAATGCGCAGGTCATCCGGGTGAGGATGATGTCGGGCTGATCGTGCTGCTGCCGGCCACGGTGGATGCGGTGGACGTTCCGGTGATCGCCTCGGGCGGCATGGCTGACGGGCGCAGCCTGCTCGCCGCGCTGGCGCTCGGCGCCGATGGCATCAATATGGGCACGCGCTTCTGCGC
>JAIXRO010000084.1 GCA_027485145.1 Hyphomonadaceae bacterium
TATTTCACAACCCTTGCAGCCTCGATTGCCGCTGTTCAGGCCATTGCGAGCTTGAAAACACAGGAAATCTCCGTCCGCGCCTTGCAAAGCCCCTGAGCTGGCCCCACTTGACGCGATTGGTTTTTGAAACCACGCTTTCAAGCCGCACAAGATGAGGAAAACTCACAATGGAACGCATACCGATGACCGCCGAAGGCCACGCTGCCCTGCAGGCTGAACTGAAGGTTTTGAAGTCCGTTGAGCGGCCAAGCATCATTGCGGCCATTTCCGAGGCCCGCTCGCACGGCGACCTGTCGGAGAACGCCGAATATCATGCGGCAAAAGAGAAGCAGAGCTTCATTGAAGGCCGCATCAGCGAACTCGATGACAAGCTGGCGCGCGCCGACGTGATCGATATCAGCAAGCTGGGCGGCAAGAAGGTCCGCTTTGGCGCGACGGTGACGATCATCGACGTCGATACCGAAGAAAAGTTCACCTACAAGATTGTTGGCGAAGACGAAGCCAACGTGAAGGGTGGCAAGATTTCCGTGACGTCGCCGCTGGCGCGTGCGTTGATCGGCAAGGAAGCAGGCGAAGAGGCTGAAGTGGCGGCGCCCTCGGGCGCGCGGGCCTACGAGATCAGCAAGGTCGTCTACAAGTAAGGAACGCGCCGATGGGTTCGCCCGTGCCGTCGCTTGGGCCATCCATCTGGGCAGTCTCCGATGGGCGGGCCGGAAACGTCTCGCAGGTGCGCGCACTGGCGCAGGCCCTGGGTGAACCTGGCCGATGGATGAGCCTCGCGCACATTCAAGGCAAGGCACACCGGGCCGAGCCGCTGGTGCTGACACCGCGCGCGCCCTGGACATGGTTTTCGGCCGACCGCTGGCCGGCCGTGTTGCAGTCGCTGCCGGAGGCCCAACGCCCGCTGCTCGCCCCGCCCTGGCCAGACATCTGGATCGCTGCGGGGCGGCGGTCTGCGGCGTTCACGAAATTCGTCCGTGAACGGTCGGGCGGCAAGACATTCACGATCCAGATTCTCGATCCCTACATCGCGGCGTCGAACTTCGACCTGCTGGTCGTGCCGGAACATGACGGGCTGAGCGGACCGAACGTGGTCTCCACGGTCGGCTCGCCCGTCTATGTGGCGCCCGACACGCTTGAAGAAACAGGCCAGAATTTCGCACCGCTGGCGGACGATACGAGCCGTACCGTGGCCGTGATCCTGGGCGGCAACTCCAAGGTTCACACCTTCACCCAAGCGGCGGCAACAAAACTCGAGGCGCAACTGCGCGCCCTCGCAGCGCAAGGTTGGCGGCTGCGCATCACCGCGTCCCGCCGCACGCCGATCGAGATTGTCACTCAGTTCCGCCGGCTGGCGGACATCACTGGAGGCAAGTTCTGGGCGGGGGCGCAGGACGGCGCCAACCCCTACCTCGCCTGGCTGATGTTCTCGAAGGCCGCCATCGTGACCGAGGACAGCGCGAACATGCTGTCGGATGCTGCCTGGCACGGCCTGCCGGTGCACATCGCGCCGCTGGAAGGCCGGGCCGCGAAATTCGACAAGCTGCACGAAAGCCTAATTGCGCGCGGCGCCGCCCGGCGTTTCACCGGCACGCTCGATCTGTGGACGTATGAACCCCTGCGGGAAGCCGACCGGGTGGCGGACCTGATCGTGGCGAAGCTGCTGGAGCGCCATCCGGCGCCCGCGTTCAAGAGCGGTGTCGTGGCGCCGGACTGGCTGAGTTAGGCCTGCGCCACGCGCTCATCGGCGGGCAGCGGTTTCGCGATGAAGCCTCCGCCGAGGATGCGCGTCGAGCCTTCCGGATCATACAGCACAGCGGCCTGACCGCGCGCGACGCCTTCTTCTGGCGCATCGAAGAAAACGGCCGGCACGCCGTCATCGTAGCCGAGGCGGCCGGGCACTGGGGGACGCGTCGACCGTACACGGATCAGCACACGGGCCGCGTTGCGTGCGGCGTGTTCGAGGCTGCCCTGCCCGAGCCAGTTCAGTTCTTCCAGCAGCAGGCCGCGCGTCATCAGCGCCTCGCGCGGGCCGACGAGAACACGGCGCTTCGGCGCGTCGATCTTGACGACAAACAGGGGCTCGCCGGTGGCGACACCGAGACCGCGGCGCTGACCGATCGTATAGTTGATGACGCCGTCATGCTCGCCCAGCACGCGGCCATCGAGATGCACGACCTCGCCTGCGCGGCCGGAGCCCGGGCGCAGTTTCTCGACGACCTTGGCGTAGGAGCCTTCGGGAACGAAGCAGATGTCCTGGCTGTCCGGCTTTGCGGCAACGGGGAGATCGAATTTCTCGGCGAGTTCGCGAACCTCCGTCTTCGGAAGATCACCGAGCGGGAAGCGCAGGTAATCCAGCTGCGCGCGGGTGGTCGCGAACAGGAAGTAGGACTGGTCGCGGCTCGCATCGCGGGCACGGTGAAGCTCAGGCCCGTGCGGACCGTCGGCGCGGCGGATATAGTGGCCGGTCGCGAGGCAATCGGCGCCGAGCTCCTTTGCGGTGCGCAAGAGGTCCGAGAACTTGACGGTCTGGTTGCAGCGGATGCAGGGGATCGGCGTCGAGCCCGCCAGATAGGTGTCGGCGAAATCCTCCATCACCTGCTCGCGGAAACGGCTTTCGTAATCGAGCACATAGTGCGGAATGCCGATCTGGTCGGCGACGTTGCGCGCATCGTGAATGTCCTGGCCTGCGCAGCAAGCGCCCTTCTTCTCGATGGCGGCGCCGTGATCGTAAAGCTGCAGCGTGATGCCGATCACGTCATAGCCTTCCGCCTTCAGCATCGCGGCGACCACGGAGGAATCCACGCCGCCGGACATGGCGGCCACAACTCGTGTTGCGGAGGGGGGCTTGGCAAAGCCAAGCGAGTTCAGGCGGCCATCCGGCCACGTCGTATCAGGCGTCGTCATCTCTCACTCCCACCGGGGTCAAGGCCCGGAGCAGCTGCTGGTTCGCCGGATATAAGAGATGTCAGGCGCGAACGCGAGAGGCTTCAGGCGGCGCTCGCCTTGGCGTTGGCGGTGCCGGCAGCGACCCAGGCGGTGCGCAGGTCGCTGGACGGCTCGAGCCGTTCGGTCAGGCCGTAGAGCGTTTCGCCTTCGCCGAGGATGATCAGGCCGCCCGGGGCGAGTTGGTTGGCGAGGCCCTCTGCGAGGCGGGCCTTGCCGGTCCGCGCCATGCCGGACAGCACGTTGCGGCAGAGGATGATCTCGAACTTGCCGAGACCGCCGGCCGGCTCCATCAGGTTGTGCGGGCGGAAGCTGACGCGGGCGCGCAGGGCCTCTGAGGCCTGCCAGTCACCAGAGTCGAGGCGCGTGAAGTGTTTCAGCAGCCGGTGGATCGAGAGGCCGCGCTGGACCTCGTAATGGCCGAAGATGCCGGTGCGCGCCTTTTCGCTGGCATGCTTGCAGAGATCGGTGGACACGATTTCGACCTTGGCGCTGGGGAAGCCGGCCCGTGGGTCGTCTTCCAGCAGCATTGACAGGGAATAGGCCTCCTGCCCCGTGCTGCCCCCGGCGCACCAGATGCGGATCCGGCCCGAGGGCGAGGCCGCCAGGCGCTCCGGCAGCCGGTTCTGCACGAGGCCTTCGAGCGAGCCGCGCTCGCGGAAAAACCAGGTGTCGCGCGGCAGGAGCGCGGCGGCGACTTCGGCGCGGAAGACGGGATTCTGGCGGGCCTCGAGCGTGTGGACGAGGTCATCGAGGCTGCCGAAGCCTTCCCGGCGGGCGATGGACGCGAGGCGGGCCTCGATGAGGTAGGCTTTCGAGATGGATATCGACTGGCCAGACGCATTCAGCGCGAGATCGGCGAGCGCATTGAACACATTTTCCTGCATGGACAGCTCCGGCGAGAGGCTAGACCGCCTCAATCGTTACCAATTGACCGCCCAATCTTAACAAAGGCTTCAGATCAGCCCGGCTTCGGCGAATTTGCTCTCGAGAATTTCGGCGTCGAACGGCTTCATGATAAACTCGTCCGCACCCGACCGCAGCGCCTCCTGGATGTGCTCGGCGCCGGTTTCGATGGTGCAGAACACCACCCGCGGGACTTTGCCGCCCTCTTCGCGGCGCAGGGCCTTCACGAAGTCGAGCCCGTTCATGACCGGCATGTTCCAGTCAAGGATCACGGCGTCCGGCATGGATTGCCGGCACATCTGCAGCGCCTCAGACCCTTCGGCCGCCTCGGTGACCACGAAACCGAGATCGCGGACGATGCGCGAGGCAACTTTGCGGACGACCCGGGAATCGTCAACGATGAGGCACGTCTTCATTAGGCGAAGGTCCGCTGAATTGACAATGGATACGCCTCAGGGGTGCCCGAGAGTCGTTAACAAATCCTGACCGGACGTTTACGTTTGGCCCTTAGGCCGATTGCTGGCGCAGCCCGGTCGCCATGAACACAATGCCGTCCGGCGTCGTCTTGGCGAGCAGCGTACCGCCCAGCCCGTCGCACGTCATCTTGGCAAACAAGGGCTGGATGTTCTCCGGCCGCCAGCCATTTTCGGGTTCATCTCCGGCGACGGCTCTCGCAACATCGTCTTTCAGCACCACCCGGTCGCCCTTGCACGTCACCACGACATTCTTGACGCCGCCCTCTTCCCGGACCCGGATATGGATTACCCCGCCGCGGACGGTGGCGGTGAGCCCGAGCAGGACGAGGTTCATGATCATCCGGGCGTGCCCGAAGCCGAGTTCGGCGGTTCCGAGATCCCATTCGACGCTGGGCTTCTGGAAGCGGATGTATTCGTCGGTGAGCTTGCGGAACTGGTGGGCGTCCGCCGTTCCCGGCTGAAGGCCCATCGATCCGAACGCATACCGCAGGAATTGCAGGGTGGCGGCGATGCTCTGGGCCCCTTCGCGGAGGGTCCGCTCGCTGTGGGCCTTTTCTTCCGGGCTTCCGGGACTGTCCAGCATCTCCAGCGACAGGGACATGGTCGCGGCAGGCGAGACGATATCATGACAAAGTCGCGCAGCAACAAACGCCGCGAAGCGTGCAGGGTCGAGGTTCATAGGTTTCAGCCCGTCTTTGAATCCAGCCATGGCCTAGAATCGGGTGAGCCGCCCGGCCTGTCAATCAAACCTGAGTGACAGGATCGTAACAAGTTTGAGGCTGAGGCGTCCTCAGGCGCCCGGCGGCGGGTCGATATCATCGTGGCCATGCCGCGCGCTGTAGAAGCTGAGCGCGAACAGACCCATCGAAAGGCCAAGCGTGAGGACGCCGCCCAGAATATAGGCAAACCACCCGTGGCCGCTGATGCCGCTGCCCAGTCCCTCCCAGAACTGCGTTGCGCCCAGAAGGAGCGCGCCGAGGGCCAGAAAGGCCGCGAGAGTCCAGAAGAGGTATGTGCGGGTCATGCGTCCGCCAAGCTAAAGCCCGGCGGACACGATACAAGCCTATTTGCGCTGCCAGGTGCCGGAATCGTCCATATAGAACTGGCCGGTCTCAAGCTTGGCGATCTGCTTTTCGCCGGCGAGCTGGGCGACGATCTGAATGGTCGTGCCGTTTTCCTTGGCGGTTTGCTCGTAGACACTGCGGCGGCGGTTGTTGATGTCCTGCACCTTGCGGACAATCGTGACATCGGCGGTGCCGACGACGCCGAGATAGCCGTCAATCCGCTCACCGACTTCGCCGGCGGCGATGGCAGCATCGATCACCGGATCACCTGCCGAGGCAGAGGGCGCAAAGGCGAAGGCCGCCAGGGCGAGGCTGATACTTATCAGGATAGTGCGAAGGGCAGTCATTGAATGTCTCCTCAGCTTCGCGGGTCAGAACAGGTCGGGGTTGCTGGCGATCAGGTCTTCGACCTCGCGGTCGAGCTGAATGCGCACAGTCTGATCGATCTTGACGTTGAGATCGATCTTGATGGGCTTGTCGGACGGCTCGATCCGTATGGTCGGTGTGCAGGCCGCGAGCGCGGCTGCACTGGCCGCAGCGAGCAGCATTCTCTGGTAGGCCATGAGGGCGGTCTCCTGAAAGTTAGCCGGACAATGACACGGTGCGCCTTAACGTCAATCGACCGGGGCGTTGCCTGCTATTCAGATGGCGGTGTTTCAGGCACGGGTTCCACCGGCTCGGCCTTCTGGACATCAATCAGTTCGACTGCGGCGTCGATCACGTCCTGCTGGCTCACGAGCCCGAAATTGTTCTGGATCAGGTTGCCGATCGGCAGGTCGAAGCCGATGGCAAACTCGAAGGCCTGCCCGGCGGGAAGCACGACATTGTTGTTGATCGGCAGCGGCTGGATGTTCTCGCCGGCGAGCAGGACGTCGGCGCGCATATCGCCGGCGAGGTCGCCATTGATGCCGATTTCGAGCACGTCAAACTTCAGGTCGCGCAGCGCGTCGAATGCGAGGCTCGCATTGGCATCCTGCCCGGCCGCTGCGCCCACCGCGCCGCCGGTATAGGACAGGCGCCCGCCAGGATCGTCCGCCTTCAGGCGGGCATCCCGGATGATGACGCTGTTGCCGCTGAACTCGATCGGGAACCTTCCGCTGACCGTTCCGGTCGCCACGGTGTCCGGGAGTTTCAGAATCTCGACCATCTCGGCGAGGCCGATGGCGTCGGCGGTGACCGCGACCGACTGCTCCTTCAGTCCGCCCTCGAGAGCCCAGTCGAACGGCGCAAGGGCCAGCGTGCCGCCACCGAACGGAAAGGTCACGGTGTCGAGATGCAGGATTCCGTCCTCGCGCAGGTCGAAGACAATACGTCCGTCCGTGAACGGAATACCGGGATTGATGCGGGCAACTGTGAACAGCTGCGCAGGCGCAGTCTGTATTTTCATCAGGTCTGCGAAGTTGATCGTCCCGTTGACCCCGTCCACCCGCCCAAGACGAGTTGTCTGGAATCCGAAATTGCGGACCTGCACTTCGGCGGTCCCCGCAATGTCGCCG
The DNA here is from genome assembly GCA_027485145.1 of Hyphomonadaceae bacterium. Classification (GTDB taxonomy): domain Bacteria; phylum Pseudomonadota; class Alphaproteobacteria; order Caulobacterales; family Hyphomonadaceae; genus Hyphomonas. The sequence continues at coordinate 6,889 of JAIXRO010000084.1, forward strand.
CCGTCAATCGTGAAACGTGCATCCGTGGAGACATTGCCCGACGCCTCGGTGAAGAGACCGGTGAGGCGACCCGAAATCATCTCAGGTTGCAGACCGCCGTTCGTGAAATTCAGGGGGCGCGTGACGACGCTGGCTGTGCCGTCGAGTTTCAGGAGATCGAGATCGAGGACGGCGTCGGCGAGCGCGACGCCCTTGCCTTTGAGCTCCAGCGGTCCGGTCAGATGCAGCTTGTTGTCGCCGACGGTGCCGGCAAACTCGGCTGTAACGGGCAAGTAGAGAGGATCGGCGTTGATGTCCGTGATCAGCACGCCGGCGCCCGCAACATCGCCTGAGATGCCGGACGCCGCACTGACGCCGTCAAAGGTAAAGGCATCCGCCGAAACATTCGCGGGAACAAGCGTTCCTCCGAACCGGGTCTTGCCAAGGCGCGCGGCGATGCGGGCGGGGCCCTTTCCGGTTTCTACGTCAATGCGGGGTGTTGCGCCGGCCATCGTCAGTGTACGGTCTCCGATGGTCATCGGCAGGGCAAGGTCAGAGGCCTTGATCGTGACAGCGAAGGTTTTCGCGGCGGTCCAGTCAATCGCGGTCTTGCCGAGTGACAACACTCCGGCACCGGACTCCATCGTGAACGGCAATCTCACATCGCCGAGTTCGGCCGACCCGCCAGGCACAGGTCCCTGCCGCATGAAGCGGCCGTTGACCGGGCAGACCTTCAAGTTTGCGGGCGCCATCCGGATCGCGCCAAGGGTCAGGCCCGCGGTATCGACACCAAGGCACGGCGCGCCCAAAGCCTGGACTCGCCAGCCGGTTTCGTTCTTGCCGGCCTGGAGCCCGCCGCTGATCTTTGTGCTCGCGAGACGCACACCCGCGACTTCGCCGGCAAATGAGAGCGCGCCGCTGCCGGCGAGCGCGAGACTGCCAGTCTGACTGTCGAGTTTCAGGTTTTGAAGGTTGGCGCCGAGACTGCGTCCGCCGACGGACCAATTGGCGAGATCAAACACGGCGGCCTGAAGCGTGACGGCGTCCTTCGTGAGCCGGAAGGCATCCACATCCACCTTTGCGGAGGGGGCGCCGCCGCCAGACAGCGAGACGGTGCCCTGCGCCGAGGCACCGCCGGCGGTAACGCTCACCCAGGGCAGTCCTTCATCCGGCGTCACTTCCAGTTTCAGACCCGACTCCGCTTGCAGCGCGCCGGCTCCGATTCCGGAGGCTGTCCACGCCGTGCCGTCAAACATCACCGACAGCCCGGCTTCGCCGCCAAAGTCCGACAGCGCCCGGCTCAGCGCATTGCGCAAGGCGTCTGCATGGCCTGAGAGGACGCCGGGCAGGCTGAAGGCAGCGCCGGCACGGCGTCGCAGGTCAGCATCGAGCGCTGCTCCGCTCACGGAGAGTTTTCCCTCGAAGGCCGCCGCGCCTGTCTCGCGCCGGTTGACCTCACCCGCCAGCGAGAGGGCGCGAACCGAACCTGCCGGTCCGGTGCCGATGCCGGTGGAAACGATCAGCGGCCCGGATACATTTCCAGCGCGGCCCGCAAGCTCGCCCTTGAAGCGCGCGGCTTTGAACGCATAGCCAGTCGCCGACAGGGTATCGGCGTCGCCCTCGAACACAGCCCCGGACAGCTCGCCGAGCAATCCCGCCACCGAGATTTCGGGCCGAGCCGCAAACTGGGCGCTGCCGGACGTGCGAATGTCGGTCGCCCGCAAGCCGGGCGAGGCAATACGGTCTGCCCGGATGGACCATTCGATCGACGCCGGGGCCCCGGCATCCGCATTGAAGTCTGCCCGGGCGAGGAGGTCGAAGGCGTCGGCGCCGTAATCGGCGAGAACGGCATTCTCCAACCCGAGGCCCAGTTCGGCTTCGACTTGCCCCGCAGCGGCGCGCACATCGAGGCGACCCTCGCGGAAATCGGCGCGGGCTGGACCCGCTGCCAACTCCGCAGGCTCAAGCCGCAGCGTCAGCGTGCCATTGTTGGGCAGCGCGCCGGTCACATTGAGCGTCGCACGCGCCTGTCCAGCGGGCGTATCAATCAGGATGCGCGCCTCGCGGATCTCGACCGGGGGAACCGGCCCCCCGCCACCGCCCGTTTGAACCAGGCGCTCAAGCCCCCCGAACGTTAGGCCTTGCGAATCCAATGATCCCTGAAGGGCGAGGCCGTTAACGGTCACGCCGGTCACTTCGGGCGTGAACAGGCCCGTCCAGCGCAGCGTGGCGCGCACTTCAGCTGCTTCTGCCGGGATTGCCGTGCCGGACGAGACCTTGACGGCTGAAACCGTGATACCGGAGGCGTCCAGCTCGGTGAATTTAGCGTTACATTCGAGGTCCCGGGCGCCGCACCAGGCCGCCAGGGCCTGCTCTGCCACGGGTTTGCGCAGCAGCCACAAAACAACGGAACCGCCCACAAAAACAAAGCCAAATCCGGCCAGGGCATACCACAGGCGTCCCGCGCGGCGCCTCGGCGCAGGCTCGGGAGGCGAAACCTGTTCGGTGGCATCATCTGGCGTCACTGGTGGGACCGGCTTGCTTCTTGCTTTTCCTACGACATAAAGTGCTAACTTGGCATCTAAAGCTTACGCTGCGAATTCTTGAATCCTTAAGCGGGACATAAGACACTCCGCAGCGTGCAGCCCATATGCCAGCCTCAGGGCCGTGGGGGCTTCGAATGACAGGAAACCGATCCTTGAGCCCATACGAGACCGCCGACCCTGCCGAAGTCCCTGTGCGCCCGAAGTCGGGCCTGTCACAGGGCCTCAAGAGCTTGATCGTGCTTGGCGTCCTCGGCAGCGCGTCCGCGCTTGCCGGCATTGTTATGTCAGGCCGCAGCGCTGCGCCTTTCACGGAAACCGCCGAGGCCAGCGTGCAAGCCCCGCTCGCCGCGCGCCTGGTGACGGCCTGGGACGCCGTAGATACGTCGCCCGTCAAAAGGATCGAAGGCAAGCTTGAGCGGAATGAGACGCTCACGGGTCTTCTGATGCGCCTCGGCGCGGCTCAAAGCGACGCCGGCGCCGCGCTCCATGCATTGGCGGGAACGGACCTTCTCGATAGCCGGCGGCTTCTGCCCGGCAAGACCATGGCCGAGGCCTGGTTCGAAAACGGCCAGCTGACAGCCGTCTCGGTGCGCGCCGCGGCGGACCTCAGCCTGCTGATCACCCGCACGGCCGATGACAACTGGTCCGCAACACCGCTCTACGCAAAGCTCACCCCCGGCTATCACCGCGTTGAGGCCGAGATCGAGACATCGATCTATGCGGCCGCGCTGGAGCTCGGCGCGGAAGACCAGCAGGTTGCGGATTTCGCCAATGCCTTCGCGTATGACATCGACTTCCAGCGCGAAATCTATCCGGGAGACCGGTTCGAGATCCTGTTCGAAACATCCTATGACGAACGCGGCAACCGCGTGCGCAACGGCGAAGTGCTCTATGCGGCGCTAAACGGCAAGGCCCTGAAGCGCGGATTCTACCGCTTCACGCCGTCGGATGACACGGTTGCTGATTACTTCGACGAGAAGGGCGAGAGCGCGACGAAATTCCTCATGAAAACGCCGATCAACGGCGCTCGGATTTCGTCCAGCTTCGGCAAGCGCAAGCATCCGATCTCCGGCTATACCCGCCTGCACAAGGGCACCGACTTCGCCGCGCCGACCGGCACGCCGGTGTATGCCGCCGGCAACGGCACCGTCGAACGGGCAAGCCGGAACGGCGGTTATGGCAACTATGTCCGTATCCAGCATACGCGCGGTTACGAGACCGCCTATGCGCACCTTTCGCGCTATGCCAAGGGCATCAAACCGGGCAAGAAAGTGAAGCAGGGCGACGTGATCGGCTATGTCGGATCGACCGGCGCTTCGACCGGACCGCACCTGCATTACGAAGTGTACGTCGACAACAAGCCCGTGAACGTCATGTCGCTCAACCTTCCGAATGGCCGCAAGCTTGAGGATGACCCTGCGATGCTCGCCGAGTTCAAGGCCTACAAGGCAACCGTCGATTCGCTGCGCACGGCGCGCGGCCAGCCGATGGCGACCGCTTCGCTCGGCGTCGTTCAAAGCCAGTCGCCATCGCCCAGCCAAGCCGAAGCCGGGCCGCTTCAGTCACCCTGACCGAAATCGGGCGGGCGGCCTCAGTTGAGCGCCGCCCGGCCCTTTGCGAAGTTGTTCGGCACGCCGTTGATTGACAATGCGTCGCCCTCCACGCCGACATGGATCGTCTCGCCGTCGAGAATACGCCCCTCCAGCAGTAGGCGGGCGAGCGGGTCCTGCAATTCCTTCTGGATGACGCGCTTCAGCGGACGTGCGCCGTACACCGGATCATAGCCACGCGCGGCCAGCCAGTTGCGGGCGGCGAGGCTGAGCTCCAGCTTCATCTTCCGCTCACGGAGCAAGCCTTCGAGGCGGCCCATCTGGATGTCGACGATATGGTCGATCTCGCCGCGTCCGAGCCGCTTGAAGAAGACGATCTCGTCAATCCGGTTGATGAATTCCGGACGGAAGTGACGCCGGATCGCGGCCATCACATGCTCGCGCGCCTGTTCGGACACTTCGCCTTCCTCGCCGCTTGCCAGCGCATCGGCGCCGAGGTTTGAGGTCATGATGATGATCGAGTTCTTGAAATCGACCGTGCGGCCTTGTCCGTCCGTAAGCCGGCCGTCATCGA
>JAIXRO010000071.1 GCA_027485145.1 Hyphomonadaceae bacterium
AGCCCTGACAAATGTCTGTCCGCATCGCGGAACGAGGATTTCGGTTGCGACGAGTGCGACGGAGCATCCATTTTCGTTCCAAGCGGACTGCGAGCTACTGTGTGAGCCCCTAGCAGTCCGATTATGAGATTACCAACATTTTCCTCGCAAGTTCGGGAGCGTCTGCGCCGCGTCCCGCGATGCCATCTGCGCCGATTTCGTGCGCCAGTTGCGGCGAGTGTTCGAAAAGTTGTCCGCCTGCCAACATTTTCATTGCCGGATTTTTCGAGGCTTTACGCAACGTCTTCACCAGATTTCCCAGTCCGGTCACCGAGCCGTCCTGCGCGACCGACAGGCCGGCGATGTCGAATCGGCGCGACGACACGAGGCGCTCCAGAAGCGCCGGGTCGCCGGATGTGTCGGCGGTGACGTCCCAGCCTTGCTGACGGAAAAGCTCCGCCGCCATCAGCACGCCGAAGACATGCTGCTCGCCGGGCGCGACCGCAATCAGGATGCTCGGTGCTTCGGCGAGAACGGGCAAGGCGACGACATCATTGTGCTCGGCGTAGCGATGCAGCGCCTCATGTAGCCGGCAGAGGCCGATGGTGACGTCGACGAAGCTGACCTGGTCATCTTCCCAGAGCTCGCCCAGCTCGCGGGCAGACCAGGCGAACAGGTCGAGCAGGATCGCAGCGGGCTCATGACCGGCGGCGAGGTGCAATTCGGCGAGGCGGCGGGTGTGTGCTGCGTCGTCCGACAGGAGGGCGTCGACGAAGTCCGTACGGTCCTGCGCCGAGAAGACCGGCTGGCCCGCAACGGGCTCGGACCGGACGAGGCGCGGATAGGCGTCCCGGACCGAGTTGGCGATCAGGAGGCGGGGAATGATCTCTGTCTCGAGCGCCGCGAACAGTTCGGGCTCCTCGGGGACAGCGGGCACCGGCGCCGGATCCATCTGGCGCCAGAGGCCAACGAGGAAGGGAAGAGGGCGGGCAGAACAGTCCGGTTCTTCCTGATTGTGCGCCCGGCGAGACTGTTGGTTTTCCTGCGCCATTCACTTCCTCCGGTGGGCAGCGGCAGGCACACGCATAAGCTGCGTGCCCGATGGCCCGTTTTGTTGGACTTCCAAACCTGACAGACCCCAAGTGGTGCCAGTCATACAAACACGTTGACCGAGCCTTCCGCCTTCGGATGCCGGTCAAGAGGCGAACGTGCTTGGGAGCGCACGCGGCCGCTGACTTAAGATTACCCGACGGCTTTCAAAACAAGGCGGTTTTGTGTCCGAAGGGCGACTTCACCCGTGTTGGTAGCATGGCTTTTTGGCTGAATCTATCCAAATCCGAGTGTTTGATCAAAAAACTCGCCGGATCGGGCGAAAAGTGTCAAGCGCGATAGTCGTCAACAAAGATTGACATAAACCTTTCGGGCGCTATCGTTGGCTCTGAAATTGAAGTGGGAGCGTCACGTTTCGTGGCCATGCTAGACCAACCCATCAGTGCAAGGACGAGGGCGCCGTTATACACGGCAGAGCAGCGCGTGCGCCGCGACACCTCTCCCTGGACACTCGTTCAGGGTGTGCTCGCCCCGGTCCAGTTCCTGGTCTTTCTGGTCAGCCTCGCGCTGGTCGTCCGTTATCTGACGACTGGCGCCGGTCTTGAACTCGCAACAGCCTCCATCGTCCTGAAAACATTGGTACTTTATACGATCATGGTGACCGGCGCGATCTGGGAAAAGGACGTGTTCGGCAAGTATCTCTTTGCCGACGCCTTCTTCTGGGAAGACGCGTTCTCGATGATCGTGATTGCTCTGCACACGTTCTATCTCGTGATGCTGCTCGGCGGCATCGGATCGCCTGCGCTCCAGCTCACGGTCGCACTCGCGGGCTACGCCGCCTACGTCATCAATGCAGGCCAGTTCATCTGGAAGCTGCGTCTTGCCCGGCTTGAAACAGCCCACACCCAGGGGGCTGCCGCTTGACCCAACTGATCCCGCCACTCGCCGCCAAGGCGCTCAGCGACTGCGCCGCGCCGCCACCCGCCCGGGTTGTCCTGCGCGAACGTGGCCAGCGCGAAGTGTTCTGCGGCCTCACCTCGATCATGTGGCTGCACCGCAAGATGCAGGACGCGTTCTTTCTCATTGTCGGCTCGCGCACCTGCGCGCACCTGATGCAATCGGCCGCCGGCGTGATGATCTTCGCCGAGCCGCGCTTCGCCACCGCCATCATCGAGGAACGCGACCTTGCCGGCATGGCGGATATCAATGAAGAGCTGAACAAGACGGTCTCGCGCCTGCTGGAGCGGCGTCCGGAGATCAAGCTGCTCTTCCTGGTGGGCTCGTGCCCGTCGGAAGTGATCAAGCTGGATCTCGGCCGCGCCGCCGAGCGGCTGTCGATGACCTATTCGCCGCGTGTGCGCATCCTGAACTATTCGGGCAGCGGCATCGAGACGACCTTCACGCAGGGCGAAGATGCCTGCCTGACCGCGATGGTGCCGGAACTGCCGGAGACGGACGATGCCGGACTGGTGGTGGTCGGCGCGCTCGCGGACGTGGTCGAAGACCCGTTCGCGCGGATTTTCGAAGCGATGGGCATCGGCCCGGTCCACTTCTTCCCGAGCAAGAAGGCCGGCCAGTTTCCGCCGGTCGGGCCAAACACGAAGTTCCTGCTTGCCCAGCCCTGGCTGCGCGACACGGCCCGCACGCTCGAGGCGCGCGGCGCAACTCACCTGCCGGCCCTGTTTCCGCTCGGCGCGGAAGGCACCACGCATTGGCTGAAAGCCGCGGCGGATGCGTTTGGCGTCTCGGCGGAACGCTTCAGCGCGGTGACCGAAATGCCGCGCGCCCGCGCCACCCGCGCGCTCGCCCGTTACAATGACACGCTGGCCGGAAAATCGCTGTTCTGCTTCCCCGATTCGCAGCTGGAACTGCCGCTCGCACGCTTCCTGTCGCGCGAGCTGGGCATGACGCTCGAAGAAGTCGGCACGCCCTATCTGCATTCGGTGCACATGGCGGACGAGCTGGCGCTGCTCCCGGCCGGCGTCCGGATCAGCGAAGGGCAGGACGTGGACCTGCAGCTCGACCGCTGCCGCGACGCACGCCCCGACATCACGCTCTGCGGGCTTGGCCTTGCCAATCCGCTGGAACAGGAAGGGCTGACGACCAAATGGTCGATCGAGCTCGTTTTCACCCCGATCCAGGGTTACGAACAGTGCGGCGACCTTGCCGAGCTGTTTGCGCGCCCGCTTAACCGGCGCACGAGGCTCGCGGTCTGATGCAACTCACCGTCTGGACTTATGAAGGCCCCCCGCACGTCGGTGCGATGCGAATCGCCACCGCGATGGAAGGGTTGCACTATGTGCTGCACGCGCCGCAGGGCGATACGTATGCGGACCTTCTGTTCACGATGATCGAGCGGCGCGCGAAGCGCCCCCCGGTCACCTACACGACATTCGAGGCGCGCGACCTCGGCTCGGACACGGCCGAAATCTTCAAGAGCGCGGCGCGCGGCGCCTATGAGCGGTTCCGGCCGCAGGCGATGATTGTTGGCGCCTCATGCACGGCTGAACTGATCCAGGATGATCCGGGCGGCCTTACGAAGGCGCTGGACCTGCCGATCCCGGTGATCGCGCTGGAGCTGCCCTCCTATTCCAAGAAGGAAAACTGGGGCGCATCGGAAACCTTCTACCGCCTGGTGCGCGGCCTTGCCACGGCGCAGCCGAAGGCGCCGGAGAGCCGCCTGCGCCGCCCGGTCTGCAACGTGCTGGGCCCGACCGCGCTGGGCTTCCGCCACCGCGACGACGTGCGCGAAATCGCTGGCCTCCTGTTCCAGCTTGGCATTGACGTGAATGTGGTGGCGCCGCTCGGCGCGACACCGGAAGACCTGACGCGCCTGCCGGCGGCAGACTTCAACGTGTCGCTCTATCCCGAAATCGCCGATGTCGCCGTCCGCTTCCTCGAAAAGGAATTCGGCCAGCCCTATACGAAAACGATCCCGATCGGCGTTGGCGCCACGAATGATTTCATCGTCGAGGTCTGCGGCCTCGCCGGTATCGAAGTGCCGGACCTGTCGGCGTTTGCCAGCAACATGCCCTGGTGGTCGCGCTCGGTCGATTCGAACTACCTGACCGGCAAGCGTGTCTTCATCTTCGGCGATGGCACGCACGCGCTCGCTGCAGCCCGTGTGGCGGCCGACGAACTCGCGTTCACGGTCGTCGGTCTCGGCTGTTACAACCGCGAATTTGCCCGGCCTGTGCGCGAAGCGGCCGCCGAACTCGGCATCGAAGCGCTAATCACGGACGACTATCTCGAAGTCGAAGCCGCCATCGCCCGCCTGCAGCCGGAGCTGATCCTCGGCACGCAGATGGAGCGCCATATCGCCAAGCGCCTCGGTATTCCGTGTGCGGTGATTTCCGCGCCGGTGCACGTGCAGGATTTCCCGGCGCGCTACGCCCCGCAAATGGGCTTTGAAGGCGCGAACGTGTTGTTCGATACTTGGGTCCATCCGCTGATCATGGGGCTGGAAGAGCACCTGCTCGGCATGTTCCGCGAAGATTTCGAGTTCAACGACTCGGCCGGTGCCTCGCACCTCGGCGGGCACGGCGCGGCGGAGAAAGTCTCTGAAGCCGCAGCGGCGTCTGCTCAGGCGGGGGAGGGCGCTGTCGCCATTCTTCACTGGGCGCCGGAGGCCGAGAACGAGCTGAAGAAGATCCCGTTCTTCGTGCGCGGCAAGGCGAAACGGAACACGGAAGCCTTCGCCCGCGACCAGCATCTCGACACCATCACGGTTGAAACCCTCTATGACGCAAAGGCGCATCATGGCCGCTAAGCGCCCCGCCTCTGTGGACAAGACGCCCGTCCGGGTCGTCATCCTGTCACTGGATTCGCATCTCGGCACGGCCATCCGCGCCGCCGAGTCGGCGCTGCGCCGGACGCATCCAGGCCTGACGCTGGCCTTCCATCCGGCCTCGGAATGGGAGCGCAATCCGAAGTCGCTGACGCGCGCTGTCGAGGATATCGGCCAGGCCGACTTCATCCTCGCGTCGATGCTGTTCCTTGAAGATCACATCAAGGCGGTGCTGCCCGCCCTGCAGGCGCGGCGCGAGGCGTGTGACGCCATCGTTGGCGCGATGTCGGCTTCGGAAGTCGTGCAGCTGACCCAGCTTGACCGGTTCGACATGTCGAAGCCGGCCAGCGGCCCGATCGCCCTGATGAAGCGCCTGCGCGGCGGGTCGGGCGACAAGGCGAAGTCTGGCGAGAAGCAGATGAAGACGCTGCGGCGCCTGCCGAAAATCCTTCGCTACATCCCGGGCATGGCCCAGGATGTGCGGGCTTATTTCGTGACGATGCAGTACCTGCTGGCGGGCTCCGAGAAGAACATCGCGAACGCCGTTCGCTTCATGGTGGACCGCTATGCGAGCGGGCCGCGTGCCCATTTGCGCGGCACCATGAATCCTCAGCCTCCGGAAGAGTTTCCGGAAACCGGGCTCTACCATCCGCGCATTTCGCCCAGAGTGGCCGAGCGTCTGGACGCGCTGCCGAAACCGGTGGCGGGCCGTCCGACCGTCGGCCTGCTCGTGCTCCGCTCCTACATCACCTCCGGCGATGCCGGTCATTATGACGGCGTCATCGCGGCGCTCGAAGCGCGCGGCCTGAACGTGGTGCCGGCCTTTGCCAGCGGCCTCGATGCCCGCTCGGCGATCCGCCGCTTCTTCATGCGCGGCGAGACGCCGACGATCGACGCCCTTGTTTCCCTGACCGGCTTCTCGCTCGTCGGCGGCCCGGCCTTCAATGATGCCGAAGGCGCCGTCGAGATGCTGAAGGTCCTCGATATTCCCTATGTCTGCGCCCTGGCGTCCGAGTTCCAGTCCTTGTCGGACTGGGGCGCGAATGCGCGCGGGCTGACGCCGATCGAGACGACCATCATGGTCGCTCTTCCAGAACTGGACGGCGCGACGGGATCCATTGTCATCGGCGGGCGCGCCGACCATGGCACGACGTGTACCGGATGCGCCCGCCGTTGCACTTTCGCCGATGACAACAGACGCATGCAGGTCTGCCCCGAGCGGGCCGAGCAACTCGCCGCACGCGTGGACAAGCTGGTGACGCTGAAGCGCACGTCGCGCGCCAGCCGGAAGCTTGCGATCACGCTGTTCAACTTCCCTCCCAACTCCGGCAGCGTCGGCACCGCCGCCTACCTGTCGGTCTTCGAATCGCTGTTCAACTTCCTCAATCGTCTGAAGGCGGAGGGCTATAGCGTCGACGTTCCCGCTTCGGTCGATGACCTCAAGGACCGGCTGCTGGAAGGCAACAAGGACCGCTACGGCACCGAGGCGAACGTCGCTGCCGAAATCCCGGTCTCCGATCATGTGCGCCGCGAGCGCCGCCTGAAGGATATCGAAGCGGCCTGGGGCCCGGCGCCCGGCCGTGTCCTGACGGATGGCCGCTCGCTCTTCGTGCTCGGCGCCCGGTTCGGCAACGTGCTTGTCGGTCTGCAGCCGGGTTTCGGCTATGAGGGCGACCCGATGCGCCTGCTCTTCGAAAAGGGCTTTGCGCCGACCCACGCCTTTGCCGCCTATTACACCTATCTCAAGCAGAGCTTTGCGGCCGATGCCGTTGTGCATTTCGGCACGCATGGCGCGCTGGAATTCATGCCGGGCAAACAGTCCGGCCTGTCGGGCGATTGCTGGCCGGACTACTTGCTCGGCGAACTGCCGAACATCTATTTCTACGCCGCGAACAATCCGTCGGAAGCCACCATCGCCAAGCGCCGCGGCAACGCCACCATCGTCAGCTACCTGACGCCGCCGGTGACCGAAGCCGGTCTCTACCGCGGCCTGTCGGACCTGTCGGCGACGATTGCGCGCTGGCGCGGCCTCGAGCCCGGCGCCGACCACGAGCGCGCGGACCTCGAAGAGCTGATCATCGCGCAGGCGGGCGAACTCGATATCCTGCCGGCGGCCTCGTTCGACCGGCCGCGCGACAAGATTGAAGCCATTCGCGTACGGCTCGCCGAAGTCGAAACCTCGCTGATCCCGAACGGCCTGCACATTGCGGGCAAAGGTCTGGGGGCGGACGATCGCCGCGAGATGATCGCGCTGATGCCGCCTGCGGCCGGTCATGACCCGCTGCCCGCCGCTGCGTTCGATGCGATCGTCGCCGGGGAGGCCCCCGCCGAAATCGCGCGCAAGCTGAAACTCGACAGCCGAATTGAAGAAATCGCGAGCCTCGTGCGCACCAACGCGCTGCTGGGCGAGGATCATGAGATGGCCGCGCTGATCCATGCGCTGGATGCCGGCTACACGCCGCCGGTACCGGGCGGGGACCTGATCCGCACGCCGGAAATCCTGCCTTCGGGCCGCAACATTCACGGCTTCGACCCGTTCCGCCTGCCGAGCGCGTTTGCCGTGGCCGATGGCCGCCGCCAGGCGGACCGGCTGCTGGCCCGCCACAAGTCCGACACCGGACGGTATCCCGAAACGATGGCGATCATCCTCTGGGGTACCGACAACCTGAAGAGCGAAGGCGCGCAGATCGCCCAGGCGATGGCGCTGCTCGGCGCCGTGCCGCGCTTCGACTCCTATGGCCGCCTCGCCGGCGCGGATCTCATCCCGCTGGAGACGCTGGGGCGTCCGCGCGTCGATGTGATGGTCACGCTGTCCGGCATTTTCCGCGACCTGCTGCCGCTGCAAACAAAGATGCTGGCGGATGCGGCGTATGCCGCCGCAAGCGCGGACGAGCCGCATGACCTGAACTTTGCCCGCAAGCATGCCGTCTTGTGGATGACCGAATCCGGCGCGGATATCGAGACGGCCGCCCTGCGCGTCTTCTCGAATGCCGATGGCGCATATGGCGCGAACGTCAATTACCTCGTCAATTCCGGCACCTGGGATGATGAAGACGAACTGGGCGATGCCTATGCCAAGCGCAAATGCTTCGCCTACGGACGGGACGGCCGGCCAACGGCGCAGCCCGCCCTCTTCAACAATATCCTGTCGACCGTCGAACTCGCCTACCAGAACCTCGAATCGGTCGAGACGGGCCTGACCACGATCGACCATTACTTCGACACGCTCGGCGGCATCTCGCGCGCGGCGGCCAAGGTACGCGGCGAGCAGCCGGCAGTGTATATCGGCGACCAGACGCGCGGTGACGGGATCGTCCGTACACTGGCAGAGCAGGTTGCGCTCGAGACGCGCACGCGCACGCTGAACCCGAAATGGTTCGAAGGCATGCTGCGCCACGGCTATGAAGGCGTGCGCCAGATCGAGGCGCAGGTCACCAACACGATGGGCTGGTCGGCGACCACCGGCCAGGTCCAGCCCTGGGTTTACCAGCAGATGACCGAGACCTTCGTGCTGGACGAGGCCCTGCGCCGCCGCCTGTCGGATCTCAACCCCGCCGCGACCGCGAATGTCGCGAACCGCCTGATCGAAGCTTCGGAGCGCCGTTACTGGTCGCCCGACCCTGAAACGCTGGCAGCCCTTCGAGCAGCCAGCGCGGAAATCGAAGACCGCCTCGAAGGCATCATCCCCCTGCAAGGAGCCGCCGCATGACGTCGCTCGCCCTCAATCGCCCTGGTTCCCGCCGCCCAGACGGGGAGGGCAGCGTGCAAGTGAAGCTCGACTCCCGCTTCGAAGCCGGCACCGCAAAGGTTTTTGCCGTGTACGGAAAAGGCGGGATCGGCAAATCGACCACGTCGTCGAACCTTTCGGCCGCTTTCTCCAAGATCGGCAAGCGCGTGCTGCAGATCGGCTGCGATCCCAAGCATGACTCCACGTTCACGCTGACCAAGAAGCTGATGCCGACGGTCATCGACGTGCTCGAATCGGTCGAATTCCATTCCGAAGAGCTGCGCACCGAGGACTTCGTGTTCGAAGGCTATAACGGCGTGATGTGCGTCGAAGCCGGCGGCCCGCCGGCGGGTACCGGATGCGGCGGCTATGTCGTCGGCCAGACCGTCAAGCTGCTGAAAGAGCACCGCCTGCTGGAAGACTCCGATGTGGTGATCTTCGACGTGCTCGGCGATGTGGTGTGCGGTGGTTTCGCCTCGCCGCTCCAGCATGCCGAGCGCGGGATCATCGTGACCGCCAACGATTTCGACTCGATCTTCGCGATGAACCGCATCGTGGCGGCCATCAAGGCCAAGTCGCAGAACTATGCCGTCCGTCTCGGCGGCGTCATCGCCAACAGGTCGAAGGCCACCGACGAGATTGACCGCTACTGCGACGCGACCGGCATGCAGCGCATCGCGCACTTCCCGGACCTCGACGTGATCCGCCGCTCGCGCCTCAAGAAATCCACCATCTTCGAAATGGAGCCATCGCCCGAACTGGAAGCGGTGCAGCAGGAATACCTGCGCCTCGCCGCCGCGCTCTGGCTGGGCGGCGAGCCGGTCGAAGCCGTGCCGATGAAGGACCGCGAAATCTTTGACTTCCTGGGGTTCGATTGATGGAAACCGCCTACCAGACCCGCCGCGCCGAGCTGCAGACCTATTTCGACGAGACCGCCTCGGTCACGTGGCAGAAGCTGACCTCGACGGCCCCGGTCAGCGGCATCCGCGCCACGGTCCGCGCGGGCCGAGAAGCCATGCATAACGAAGTGCTCTCCTGGTTGCCGCAGGACATGACAGGCCTGCGCATTCTCGATGCCGGCTGCGGCACGGGCACGTTCGCGGTGGAAGCCGCCAAGCGCGGCGCCAAGGTCCTTGCGATCGACATTGCCCGCTCGCTGGTCGAGACGGCGGCCGAACGCATCACCGATCCGGTCGTCCGTAGCCGGATCACCTGGCGGGTTGGCGACATGACGAGCGCGGATCTCGGCGAGTTCGACCATATGCTGGCCATGGATTCGATCATTCACTATGACGCGCGCGACATGGCGGCGATGGTGGCGAAGATCCTGCCGCGCATCCGGCGCTCGGCCATCTTCACCTATGCGCCGCAAACCCCGCTGCTCTCGGCCATGCATTTCGCGGGCAAGTTCTTCCCGCGCAGCGACCGGGCACCGGCCATCGTGCCGGTCTCCGGCGGCCGGCTGATGGACCTGCTCGCAGCCGAGACGAACGACCGCTGGCGCGGCAATCGCAAGCACCGCGTCAATTCCACGTTCTACATTTCCGAAGCCCGCGAGGTTGTCCGCAGATGACCCCGGAGCGGCGCACTTTCGCAGACATCTGGATGGGTGTGGGAACGAAGTTCCTGCCCTTCGCCGATGCGGCAAGTGCGCAGCTCCCGCTTGGCCGTCTGCTTCGCCTGTCCCTGTTCCAGGTCTCGGTCGGCATGGCGATGGTCCTGCTGACGGGCACGCTGAACCGCGTGATGATCGTCGAACTTGGCGTGCCGGCCTGGCTGGTTGCGCTGATGGTCGCCCTGCCGCTCGTCTTTGCGCCGCTGCGCGCCCTCATCGGCCACAAGTCGGATACGCATCGCTCCGTCCTCGGATGGCGCCGCGTGCCGTACATCTGGTTCGGCTCGATGTTCCAGTTCGGCGGCCTCGCGCTGATGCCGTTTGCCTTGATCCTGCTGTCCGGCGATTCGACCGGTCCGGCCTGGATCGGGCAGGCCGGCGCGGCCGTCGCCTTCCTGCTCGTCGGGGCGGGGATCCATACGACCCAGACGGCGGGCCTTGCCCTGGCGAGCGACCTTGCGAGCGACGAGACGCGCCCACGCGTCGTCGTGCTGCTCTATCTGATGCTGCTCGCCGGCATGGTCATCAGCTCGCTGATGTTCGGCTGGCTGCTCAGCGACTTCAACACGCTGACCCTGATCCAGGTGATCCAGGGCGCGGGCGTTGTCACGATGCTGCTCAACGTGGTTGCCCTGTGGAAGCAGGAGGCCCGCAATCCGGCCGTGACCGATCCGGGTCGCGACCGGCCGAAGTTTTCCGATACCTGGGCAGAGCTCATGCAGAACCGCTCGACGGTGCGGCTCCTTCTGGCCGCCGGCCTCGGCGCGGCGGCGTTCAGCATGCAGGACGTGCTGCTGGAGCCGTACGGCGCTGAAGTTCTCGGCATGAGCGTTGCCGAGACGACCCGGCTGACCGCCCTTTCGGCTTTCGGCGCGCTGCTTGGCTTTGCCTATTCCTCCAGCCAGCTCAGCAGCGGCGGCGAGCCTCATCGCCTCGCCGGCACTGGCGCGCTGGCGGGTGTGTTTGCCTTCGCGCTTGTCGTCTTTGCCTATCCGGCCGGCTCTGCCGCCGCGTTCCTGTTTGGCACCTTCCTGATCGGATTTGGCGGCGGTCTCTTTTCCGTCGGTACACTGACGGCGATCATGGCAGTCGCCCGCAACCATGACAGCGGCATCGCGCTGGGCGCCTGGGGCGCCGTCACGGCGACGGCGACCGGTATGGCCGTCGCATTCGGCGGCGCCATGCGCGATGTGGTTTCGACACTGGCGGAAAGCGGACAACTCGGCCCCGCGCTGACGGGTCCGGCGCCCGGCTACGGCGCCGTCTATCACGTCGAAATCCTGCTTCTGTTTGCCACGCTTATCGTGATTGGCCCACTGGCTCGTCACACACTCGCGACCCCGGCTACGACGCCATCTACAAAATTCGGCCTGGCTGCATACCCAGGCTGATACGACCTCAAGGAGAACGGTCATGATTTTCAGCGGAGAGTTCGTCAACGGAATAGATCTTGTGGATGTGACCCTTTGGGCCTTCACGATCTTTTTCTTCTGGCTGGTCTATTACCTGCAACGCGAAGGCATGCGCGAAGGCTATCCGCTGGAGGAAGATCCCAGCGGCCGGCAGGAGCCTGCGGCCTTGCTCTTCGTTCCGCCGAAGAAGACCTTCCACTTGCCGAACGGGCGCGGCTCGGTCGAGCTGACCTACGCCAAGGGCGACACGCGCGAACTTGCGCTGAACCGCACCGCGCCATGGGCCGGTTCGCCCTTCGTCCCGTCGGGTGATCCGTTGAAGGACGGTGTGGGCCCGGCCTCCTATGCCATGCGCGCCGACGTGCCGGATCTGAACTGGGACGGCCAGGACCGGATCTCGCCCTATCGGCTGAACCCGGATTATACCGTCTCGGCCAAGGATATTGATCCGCGCGGTCTCGACGTGGTCGGCCTCGACCGGAAAGTCGCCGGGGTCGTCACCGATCTCTGGGTGGACCGTGCCGAAGCCATCATCCGCTATCTCGAAGTGAAGCTGGCCGGATCGGGTGCGATTGTCCTGCTGCCGGTGCCGTTCTGCAACGTCTCGAAAACGCGGAAACGGGTGGAAGTGGACGCCATCAAGGCCGAGCACTTCGCCGGCGTGCCGCGCACCAAGTCTGCCGACCGGGTAACCCGGCTCGAGGAAGACATGATCAGCGGCTACTATGGCGGCGGCACGCTCTACGCCACGCCGAAGCGCCAGGAGCCCTGGCTGTGATCAAACTGCACGACGAAGAAGAGAGTGGGGGCGAGCCCGTTCGCGGGCTCCCCCAGGCACTTCCGGAGGGCGAGCAGCTCCTCTGGCAGGGCAGCCCCGGCACGCTCGCCTTTGCGATCCACGCCTTCCACATCCGTTTCGTGATGGCGTACTTCGTGATCGCAACGGGTTGGCGCCTTGCCAATCTCGACTCGACCGGCGCCACCGGTCTCGAGATGTCGCGTGTCGCGATCAATTCCGGCATCGGCGCCGCGGTGGGCCTCGGCCTGCTCGTTCTCATCGCCTGGGCGATGGCGCGGGCGACCGTGTACACGATCACTTCGAAACGGGTCGTGCTGCGTTACGGCGTTGCCATCCGCAAATACGTCAATCTGCCGTTCGACCAGATCGCGTCGGCTGACATGCGCCGCTATGGCAAGGACAAGGGCGATATCGTGCTCGCCATGACCCAGACTGGCGGTCTTGGATACCTCAAACTCTGGCCGCACGTGCGTCCGATGCGGATCAATGCGCCGCAGCCGATGCTCCGTAGCCTGACTGGTGCCGAGACAGTTGCCCGCATCCTGGCGAACGCAATGATCGCCCATGCCCCGAACCGCGTGACGGTGACGCCGGCGGCGCCCGCCCGCCAGGCGGTGAATGCCCCGTCCGGCCTGACCGCCCGCGCAACCTGAGGACCTGAGACTGATGACCCACGCGCCTTTATCGAACCCGGCTCACGCCCACGACCTGCATCCGCCGCGCGGCTTGCTGATGGCCATCGGCGCGCTGATCCTGTTCACCGTGCTCGCCGTCGGCGCAACACGGATCATGGGCGCAGGTCATGTGACCGACTGGCGCGCGATTTCGGCCGAGTCGCGCGCGCTCGTTTTCGAAGACGGCGTGAATGGCAGCATTGTCGTGCGCGATCCGGCAACCGGCGCGCTCGTGCGAAACTGGGCGCCGGCGACGGGCGGCTTCGTGCGCACCGCCATGCGCTCGCTTGCACTCCAGCGCCGGCAGATGGGGATCGGCTCCGGTCCGGCCTTCGTGCTGCACCGCACCGAAAACGACAAGCTGATCATGGAAGATCCGGAAACAGGGGAATGGGTCAGCCTTGATGCTTTTGGCAGTGACAATGCGGCAGAGTTCCGTAAGCTGCTTCAGCCGATGGAGACTGCCCCATGACCCGACGCAGCTTCACGGTGCCTTGCACCATCCGTGTTCAGCATACGTATGAATCGCTCGAAGCGCATGTCGAACTCGACGGCGGCATCGAGCCGGGGATTGGCGACAAGGTGCTCGTGCACGGCGCACCGGTCAGCGTTCCGTTCGGCCGCAGCCTCGTGCTGCGCCGCGAGGCGACGGTCACCCGCGCCAATGTTTTCGAGAAGGCGCTCGTGCGCTTTCAATCAATGTTTGAGCTCACGGAACTTTACGAAGTGAGCTTCACGAATGCAAAGGTCTGAGCCATGACGATTGCTATGCTGACCGACGAAGAGATGCGTGTGCTGGAAGCGCCGCCGGCCTTCGACACGAATCGGCTCGCGATGCAGGAGACGATGCTGTCTCCGCGCTTCTATACGACCGACTTCGCCGAAGTGAACAAGATCGACGTGTCCGGTGTTCGCGAGGAATGGGACGCGCTGATCGCCGAGATGGAATCCGATCCGAACCGCAGCCACTTCAAGCGGACGGCTGAATTCGACAATATCCTCGGTACGCTGTCGCCTGAATTGCGCACCGAATTCGTCGACTTCCTCGTCAGCTCACTGACGTCCGAGTTCTCCGGCTGCGTGCTCTACCGCGAGATCACGCGCCAGGTCGACAATCCGGACATGAAAGCGCTGTTCCGCCTGATGGCGCGAGACGAGGCCCGGCATGCCGGCTTCATCAATTTCGTGCTGAAGGATTTCGGTATCGGCGTCGATCTCGGCTTCCTGACGCGCAAGAAGAAGTACACCTTCTTCAAGCCGAAATACATCTTCTATTCGGTCTATCTCTCGGAGAAGATCGGCTACGCCCGTTACATCACGATCTTCCGCCAGCTCGAGAAGCATCCGGAATTCCGTTTCCACCCGATCTTCAAATGGTTCGAGCAGTGGTGCAATGACGAGTTCCGCCACGGCGAAGCCTTCGCGATGATCCTGCGCGCCAATCCGCACCTCCTTGAAGGCGGCAACAAGTACTGGATCCGGTTCTTCCTGCTCGCCGTCTACGCCACGATGTATGTGCGCGACCATCGCCGCCCGGCCTTCCATGCCGCGCTCGGCGTCGATCCGACGGCGTATGATTACGAAGTCTTCCGCGTCACCAACGAGATCGCCCGCCAGGTCTATCCGGTCGAGCTTAACATCGACGCACCGGAGTTCCGCGCAGGTCTCGAGAAGATCCGCCAGAACACGGACAAGATGGAAGCGATCACCGGCAAGGGCCCGCTCGCCTGGCTGCAGCGCAAGGGCTATGTCCTGTTGAACGGCTTGACGTTCCTGTCGCTCTATCTCCAGCCCGTCAAGAAAACCAGGCTGCCGGCGAAAGTCCGGCTGCAGCCGGTCTGGTAAGCAAGGAACAACGCGCTCCGCATGGCTGACTATGTGCCCCCCATCGTGTTCGCTGCGCTCGCCTGGTGGCTGAGCACGGGGGCGATATTCTGGCTCATCGGACTGCCGCGCGCCACGCATCGCTGGACGGCGCTCGGCGCAACCGTGATCCTCGCAGGCGCGACCTTCCTTCTCGTGACGCTGCGCAGCGATACCAGTGTCACGGGCGCCTATGCCGGCTTCGCCGCCGGTCTGGCGCTCTGGGCATGGCATGAAGTGATGTTCCTGACCGGGTTCATCACCGGTCCCGCGCGTCATCCGTGTCCGGAGGGTCTGACCGGGTTGGCCCGCTTCCGCGCCGGCCTGGCCGCCGTGCTCCATCATGAGCTGGCGATCATCGCCCATGCCGGCATCATCGTCTGGCTCAGCTGGGGCGCCGCCAACCAGTTCGCGCTCTGGACCTTCCTCATCCTCTGGGGCATGCGCATCAGCGCCAAGCTGGTGGTCTTCACCGGCGCGCCGAACCTGGTGGACCAGTTCATGCCGCGCCACCTCGACTATCTCAAAACCTACTTCTCGCGCCGCGCGCCGGGCAGCGTCTTCGCCGCCGCGCTCGTCACCATCACCACCGTCTCGGTGCTGCTCGCGATCACCGCCTTCGGCCATCCCGCCGGAAGCCATGCCTCGGCCGGCTTCCTGCTGCTGACCGCACTCGCCATCCTCGCCGTCATCGAGCACTGGGTGCTCATCCTGCCGGTGCGCGATCCATCACTCTGGGGCTGGGCCATGAAGCCGGCCCCCGTCGAAACACCTGCCAAACAAAAATCAGACTGGAGGGCCTGACCCATGAACTTCGAAGCTTACTTCGAGAACGAGCTGACGAAACTCAAGGAAGAGGGCAATTACCGTGTCTTCGCCGATATCGAGCGTGAGAAAGGCTCTTTCCCAAAGGCGGCCTTCCACGGTCCGTCGGGCGTGAAAGAGGTCAAGGTCTGGTGCTCGAATGATTATCTCGGCATGGGCCAGCATCCGAAAGTGCTCGCGGCCATGCATGATGTGCTGGACTCCTGCGGGGCCGGCGCCGGCGGTACACGGAACATCTCCGGCACCAACCACCATCACGTCCTGCTGGAGCAGGAACTGGCGAGCCTTCACAACAAGGAAGCCGCGCTGCTGTTCACCTCGGGCTATGTGTCCAATTGGGCCGGCCTCGGCACGCTCGGCGCAAAGATCCCGGGACTGATCATCCTGTCGGACGCGCTGAACCATGCCTCGATGATCGAAGGCATCCGCCACAGCCGCGCCAAGTGCGTCGTGTTCCGCCACAATGATCCCGAGGACCTGCGCCGCAAGATCGCTGCGCTGGATCCCGCCGCACCGAAATTGATCGCCTTTGAGTCCGTCTATTCGATGGACGGCGACATCGCGCCGATCAAGGAATTCTGCGACATCGCGGACGAGTATGGCGCGATGACCTATCTCGACGAAGTCCACGCCGTAGGCCTCTACGGTGAGCATGGCGGCGGCATCGCCGAACGCGAAGGCCTGATGGACCGCCTGACGGTCATCGAAGGCACGCTCGGCAAGGCCTTCGGCGTCGTCGGCGGCTATATCGCGGCGAGCACCGCGCTTGTCGATTTCGTCCGCAGCTTCGCCTCCGGCTTCATCTTCACCACCGCCCTGCCGCCGCACATCGCGGCCGGCGCCCGCGCTTCGATCCAGCACCTCAAGGTGTCGAACTGGGAGCGCATGCGCCAGCGCGACCGCGTCGAGAAAGTCCGCATCCGCCTGCGCGAGATCGGCATTCCGGCGATGGAAAACCCGAGCCATATTGTGCCGGTGATGGTCGGCGATCCGGTCAAGTGCAAGATGATCTCGGACTGGCTGATGGAGCGCAACGGCATCTACGTTCAGCCGATCAACTATCCGACCGTGCCGAAGGGCACCGAGCGCCTGCGCATCACGCCGTCGCCCGTCCATACCGACCAGGACATCGAAGACCTCGTCTCCGCCCTTTCGGAACTCTGGTCTCACTGCGCCCTCGCACGGGCTGTGGCGTAGTCCGACTTGAGCGGCCCCACCCTAACCCTCCCCGCAAGCGGGGAGGGGACGTGTGGCACCGAGGTAAAAAACTATCCCTGCAAAACAGGCTGACCTGTCCCCTCCTCAAGCGAAGCTTGGGGAGGGTTAGGGTGGGGCCTTTGAATGCGGAAATGGGGAGCGCAAGCTACCGGTCGAACAGTTTCGACACGCTCTCTTCGTTGGCAATCCGGCGGATGGCCTCGCCGAGCAGCGGCGACATCGGCAGTACACGGATTTTCTTGGATTTCAGCGCATCCGCCGATGGCTGGATCGTGTCCGTCATCACCAGCTCGTCCAGCACGGATTTCTCGATGCGCTGCACGGCGTTGCCGGACAGCACGCCGTGGGTGACGTACGCCGATACGGACACCGCGCCCTGTTCCTTCAGCGCCGCGGCGGCATTCGCCAGCGTGCCGCCCGAGTCGCAGATATCGTCGAGCATGATGCAGCGCGCGCCCTTCACTTCGCCGATGATGTTCATCACTTCGGACTTGCCCGCTTCCGGGCGCCGCTTGTCGACGATCGCCAGGTCTGCGTTCAGCTTGTTGGCCAGGGCCCGGGCCCGCACCACGCCGCCGACATCCGGCGAGACCATCACGATCTTGTCCTTGCCGAAGCGTTCCTTGATGTCGTCGATCATCACCGGCCCGCCGAACAGGTTGTCGGTCGGGATATCAAAGAAGCCCTGGATCTGCCCGGCATGCAGGTCCACCGTCAGCACGCGGTCAGCGCCGGAGGCGGAGATCAGGTTCGCCACCAGCTTCGCCGAGATCGGCGTGCGGCCGTCGGTCTTCCGGTCCTGCCGGGCATAGCCGAAATACGGGATCACCGCCGTGATACGCCGCGCCGAGGCCCGCCGCAGCGCGTCCATCATGATCAGCAGCTGCATCAGGTTGTCATTGGCAGGGTAGGAGGTCGACTGGATGACGAACACATCCTCGCCGCGCACGTTCTCGTCGATGCGCACGAAGATTTCCTGGTCGGCGAAGGTTTTCACCTCCGAACGGGTCAAGCGCATGTCGAGATAATCGGCGATGGCTTCGGACAGAGGCCGGTTCGCGTTGCAGGAAATCAGCTTCATGACGCGCGCTCACTCTGTTGCCCCGGCTCGCGACGCTTTTGTAACAGGCGCCCGCGAGTCGCAAGCCACGGAAAACTGGATTCACTCAGGAATCACGATCACCGAAGCATTGCGGCCATAGTCGGCCTCGCCGCGCAGGTTGCGGCGGCGGTTCGAGAAGTAGATCTCTTCCTGCGCGCAGGTGTCGTGGCCCAGTTTGTCCACACGCGCGAGCCCTGCGCCGGCCAGCTGGCGCGCGCAGAAGCCCGGCAGGTCAAAGTGCAGCCGGTCGGCCTGGCCGGGAATGAACAGGTCCCCGCTGCCGGGATGCG
Organism: Hyphomonadaceae bacterium; assembly: GCA_027485145.1. GTDB lineage: Bacteria > Pseudomonadota > Alphaproteobacteria > Caulobacterales > Hyphomonadaceae > Hyphomonas. The sequence continues at coordinate 18,342 of JAIXRO010000071.1, forward strand.
CGGCGAGGAACGCGTCCCGGAATTCCGGGCCGACCTCATAGCTCGCCTGCTGGATCGTCGGCCCGATCGCCGCGCGGATACGGCTGCGCTGCGCGCCGAGCGCCTCCATCGCCTCCACCGTGCGCAGCAGCACGCCGGCCAGCGCGCCCTTCCAGCCCGCATGGGCCGCGCCGATCACGCCCGCGTCTGGGTCTGCAAACAGGACTGGCGTACAGTCTGCCGACAGGACGCAGAGCCCGAACCCCGGCCGGTCCGTCACCATCGCGTCCGCTTTCGGCCGTTCGTCCCAGGGCGCCGTGACCCGCACGACGTCCGGCGAGTGCACCTGGTAGCAGGAGAGCAGCCAGCGCGCACCCACGGCGCCCGAAATCCGGGCCCGGTTCTCGGCCACATTCCGGGGCAGGTCGGCCGATCCTTCGCCGGCATTCAGGCTGTCATAGTCACCCGAAGACACGCCGCCCCGGCGCCCAAAGAAACCATGGGATACCCCGGATACACCGGTCAACGCGGGGGAGGTCGTGAAGGGCGGATGCATGGCCCTGATTGCTGGCGGCGCCCGGCGCGCGCGTCAAGCCTATCGCACCTGCGAAGAAGCCTGCCGCATCGGCATGGTCAAATCACCCGGCCTCTGCTACGTGCGCGGAAAATCCACTCGTTCTCCTCCCGAACGCCGCCCGCCGGAAAGCCTTCCTCATGACGACTCCCATCGAAAAGATGCGCAATATTGCGATCATCGCCCACGTTGACCACGGCAAGACCACGCTGGTGGACGAGCTTCTCAAACAGTCCGGCACCTTCCGCCAGAACGAGAAGACCGCCGAGCGGATGATGGACTCCAACGATCTCGAGCGCGAGCGCGGCATCACCATCCTCGCCAAGACGACTTCGGTCGAATGGAACGGCTACCGCATCAATATCGTGGACACGCCCGGCCACGCCGACTTCGGCGGCGAAGTCGAGCGTATCCTCGACATGGTGGACGGCGCCATCGTGCTGGTGGACTCCTCCGAAGGCCCGATGCCCCAGACCAAGTTCGTGGTCTCCAAGGCCCTGAAATGCGGCCTGAAGCCGATCGTGGCCGTCAACAAGATCGACAAGCCGGAGCGCCGCCCGGACGAAGTCGTCAACGAGTGTTTCGACCTTTTCGCCAACCTCGACGCCACCGACGAACAGCTCGATTTCCCGATCCTCTACGGCTCGGCGAAGAATGGCTGGATGTCGAAACAGTACGAGACGCCGACCGCCAACATGGACGAACTCTTCCAGCTCGTCGTCGATCACGTGCCGGTCCCCCGCGTCGAGGAAGGCCCCTTCCGCTTCCTTGCGACCACCATCTCCGCAGACCCCTTCCTCGGCCGCATCCTCACGGGCCGCATCCTGTCGGGCACCGTCAAGCCGAACCAGTCGATCAAGGTTCTCTCGCGCGACGGCACGCTGGTGGAGCAGGGGCGTGTCTCGAAAGTGCTCGCCTTCCGCGGCCTTGAGCGCGTGCCCGTCGACGAAGGCCAGGCCGGCGACATCGTCTCCCTCGCCGGCATGACCAAGGCGAACGTCGCCGACACGTTCTGCGATCCGTCCGTCACCGTGCCGCTCGAAGCGCGCCCGATCGACCCGCCGACCATCTCGATGATGTTCCGCGTCAACGATTCCCCGCTCGCCGGCACCGAAGGCACGAAAGTCACGTCCCGGATGATCTGGGCCCGCCTCGAGAAAGAGGCCGAAGGCAACGTCGCCCTGAAAGTCGAGCGCGCCACCGATGCCGAGGCCTTCACCGTCTCCGGCCGCGGCGAACTCCAGCTCGCCGTGCTGATCGAAACCATGCGCCGCGAAGGCTATGAACTCGGTGTCGCCCGCCCGCAGGTCGTCATGCAGACCGGGCCGAACGGCGAAAAGCTTGAGCCCGTCGAAGAAGTCATCATCGACGTCGATGACGAGCATTCCGGCATCGTCGTGCAGAAGATGAACGAGCGCAAAGCCGAGATGCTGGACATGCGCCCCTCGGGCGTCGGCCGTACGCGCCTCGTCTTCCACGCGCCGACGCGCGGCCTGATCGGCTACCAGGGCGAGCTGCTCTCCGACACCCGCGGCACGGCCATCATGAACCGCATCTTCCACGAATACGCGCCCCACAAGGGCAAGATCCAGGGCCGCCATACCGGCGTGCTGATCGCGATGGAGCAGGGCGAGGCGGTTGCTTTCGCGCTCTGGAACCTCGAAGACCGCGGCCCGATGATGATCCATCCGGGTACGAAGGTTTATGGCGGCATGATCGTCGGCGAACACAACCGCGACAACGACCTCGAAGTGAACGTCCTCAAGGGCAAGAAGCTCACCAACATGCGCGCCTCGGGCACGGACGAAGCCGTCCGCCTGACCACGCCCCTTCAGATGACGCTGGAAAAATCCCTCGCCTATATCGCGGACGACGAACTGGTCGAAGTCACGCCGAAATCCATCCGCCTGCGGAAGGTCCACCTCGACCCCAACGTGCGCAAGCGCCAGTCAAAAACCAGCGCGGACGCCTGATCGCAGGGCGGGATGAAATCCCGCCTCCCTTTCGGGAAGCTGATCTCGGAACGGAAAAACCCGCGCACTGCGCGGGTTTTCTTTTGCTTTGGACCCGAAGCGAGGGGCCATCCCTGGCCGGGGATGGCCCCTCCAGCGCCAATGACCGGGAGGAAACGTGGCCAGGCGCTGTTCCGGGAGGAAAGGGCGGCCTACTCGGCCGAGGCGAGCTGCGTCAGTGCCATCTGCTCGAAGCGCGGCGCAACCATCACGCCGGCCTTGGTCTGCGCGGCGTGAATTTCCTTCACGGCGGCCAGCATCAGGCCTTCAACGCAGGCCTTGTCGGTATACGTGCCGCCATAGGCCGGAATGCGCGAGGTACACAGGCGCTTGGTGGCCTGCTCGAGGTCGCCGAGAATCACGCTGGCGCCTTCGTCCGTGGACAGAAGGGCGGCGTCATACTCATGCGTGAGGGTGACTTGCTTGATCTCGTCGGCCAGAGCGGCCGGCGCGAGAATGAGTGCGGCTGCAAGAGCCGAAGCGGTGAGTTTGAACATGATAACAGTCCTTCAGAGTTAGCGCCGGACCATGGGGCCCGGCTGGAAACTCCTCCCGCAACACGGGATACCGCCAAACTTGCCGTCTTCCGGGACAACGCCCCCTAGGCGCTGTGGCCATCCCGACGCGGCCAAGGTTCCATGTTGCATCGCAACAATTACCTCGCAGGCGCAGCAAATCAACCCTGCAAGTTTCATCCCGTGTTGAATATATCGCTTGACGCGCGCGCTGCCCGCCATTCGGGCAGGCCTGCCCGTCCGGGCATCAATGCAGGAGAGATTCGGCGCACAAGTTCCGGCTTGTGCCTACGAAATCGAGCCCTCTCTTTCTTCGCGGGTCATTATTTCCTGTCACCCCGGCGCAAGCCGGGGCCCAGACTTCCTTGTATTCGCAAAGTTTCTGGGTCCCGGCTTCCGCCGGGATGACAGATAACTGAAAAAACTTTGTCCCCACGAATCCTGCCGCATATCCCCCGGGGTTATGGTGTTCGGCGATGACCTACACGCTGCACCAGCCCCCCGCCGGCCTCACCGGCTGGCCGCGCCTCATCTGGCCGCTGGTCTACGTGCAGCTGATCGCTCTCAAGGCCTGGGTCCGCAAGCATTACGGCCCCGGCGTGCCCTACTGGTATGAGATCAGCCGCTGGGGGATCGTCTCCCTCAAGCACATGCCGATCGACTTCACCTGGAGCTATTCGGCGAACGGCGCGCTGCAGCCCACCAAGTTCGATTTCACCCTGGCGATCACTTCAGC
>JAIXRO010000124.1 GCA_027485145.1 Hyphomonadaceae bacterium
ACTATGCGCACGTCGACTGCCCCGGCCACGCCGACTATGTGAAGAACATGATCACGGGCGCCGCGCAGATGGACGGCGGCATCCTGGTTTGCTCCGCAGCTGACGGCCCGATGCCGCAGACGCGCGAGCACATCCTCCTGGCCCGCCAGGTCGGCGTGCCGGCGCTGGTCGTGTTCCTCAACAAGGTCGACATGGTCGACGACGCGGAACTCCTCGAGCTCGTCGAGATGGAAGTGCGCGACCTCTTGTCGTCCTACAACTTCCCGGGCGACGACATCCCGATCGTCAAGGGCTCGGCACTCGCCGCCGTTGAAGGCCGCGATCCGGAAATCGGCGAGAACGCGATCCTCGCGCTGATGAAGGCCGTCGACGAGTACATCCCGACGCCGGAGCGTCCGCTGGACAAGCCGTTCCTGATGCCGGTGGAAGACGTGTTCTCGATCTCGGGCCGCGGCACGGTTGTGACCGGCCGCGTCGAGCAGGGCATCGTCAAGGTCGGCGAGGAAATCGAGATCGTCGGCATCCGTCCGACCGTCAAGACGACCTGCACGGGCGTGGAAATGTTCCGCAAGCTGCTCGACCAGGGCCAGGCCGGCGACAATATCGGCGCGCTGCTGCGCGGCGTTGAGCGTGAAGGCGTGGAGCGCGGCCAGGTGCTGTGCAAGCCGGGCTCGATCACGCCGCACACGGTGTTCGAAGCCGAGGCCTACATCCTCACGAAGGAAGAGGGCGGCCGTGACACGCCGTTCTTCACCAACTACCGTCCGCAATTCTACTTCCGCACCACCGACGTCACCGGCATCGTGAAACTGCCCGCTGACAAGGAAATGGTGCTGCCGGGCGACAACGTGAAAATGGATGTCGAGCTGATCAACCCGATCGCCATGGACAAGGGCCTGCGCTTCGCCATCCGCGAAGGCGGCCGCACCGTCGGCGCCGGCGTCGTCTCCGAGATCAAGAAGTAAGACACCCCGTCTACAAACCGTCCCATCCGTCTGGACGGTTTGTGGACGGAAAAACGACCCGAAGGCCGCCCCGAAACGGGCGGCCTTTTCTATGGTTTTCGGTTGGAACTGCAGGCGACACATTTCCGTTGCAGATTCCCCCTTAACGGCTGTTGACGCATCCGATTCTCTCAACTAGAAGCCCCACTTCGCCGGGATGGCTGCGCTTTGAACAGCGAACGCTCCCTCGAAACTGACAATTTAACCCTACCGAAGCCCCCGGGCCGCTCGAAGCTGACGAGCTGCGCGCCCAGGGCCTAAGTGTTTTGTGCGGACGGAAGCGAGATGGAAAAACAAAATATCCGGATCAGGCTGAAAGCCTTCGATCACCGCGCGCTCGACATGTCGGCGAAGGAAATCGTGAACACGGCAAAGCGCACCGGCGCGGAAGTCCGCGGCCCGATCCCTCTGCCGACGCGCATCGAGCGCTTCACGGTCATCCGGTCGCCACACATCGACAAGGCCTCGCGTGACCAGTTCGAAATCCGCACGCACACGCGCATTCTCGATATCGTCGACCCGACCCCGCAGACCGTGGACGCGCTGATGAAGCTCGACCTGTCGTCCGGCGTCGGCATTGAAATCAAACTCGAGGGAGGCCGCTCGTGACCTTGCCTGCAGCTCGTTCTGGCGTTCTTGCCCGTAAAGTCGGCATGACCCGCATCTTCGACCAGGATGGCCGCCACGTTCCGGTGACCGTCCTGTCGCTCGAAGGCTGCCAGGTCGTCGGCGTTCGCACTGAAGAGGTGCGCACCGTGAAGACCAAGAAGGGCGGGGAAGTCACCCGTACCGACGGCTACAAGGCCGTGATCCTTGGCGCCGGTGACAAGAAAGCCAAGCGCACCGTCAAGGCCCTGCGCGGCCAGTTCGCCAAGGCCGGCGTTGCCCCGAAAGCGAAACTCAAGGAATTCCGCGTCAGCGGCGACCTCCCGGAAGTCGGCTCGACCGTTCTGGCTGACCACTTCGTTGAAGGCCAGAAGGTCGACGTGACCGCCAACACGATCGGTAAGGGTTTCGCCGGCGCCATGAAGCGCTGGAACTTCGGCGGTCTGCGCGCCACGCACGGTGTGTCGCTGTCGCACCGCTCGCATGGTTCGACCGGTATGCGCCAGGATCCGGGCCGTGTTTTCAAGAACAAGAAAATGGCCGGTCACATGGGTGACGAGCGCGTCACCACGCAGAACCTGACGGTTGTGCGCACCGACGTCGAGCGCGGTCTCATCTTGGTCAAGGGCGCAGTCCCCGGCCATGACGGCACGTTCGTTGAAATCCGCGACGCCGTGAAAAAAGCGCTGCCAGAGGCGGCTCCGAAAGCCGGCTCGTTCAAGGCGCCTGAAAAGCTGACCGCCGGGGGTGAAGGCTAATGGAACTTTCTGTCAAAACCCTCGCCGGCAAGGCTGCCGGCAAGATCGAGCTGGACGACGCGATTTTCGGTATTGACGAAATCCGCGGCGATATCCTGCAGCGCACCGTTCGCTGGCAGCTTGCTCGCCGCCAGGCTGGTACGCACAAGGCCAAGTCGCGTTCGGAAGTGAACCGCACGACCAAGAAGTCGATCAAGCAAAAAGGCTCGGGCGGCGCTCGTCACGGCTCGCGCAACGCGCCGATCTTTGTTGGCGGCGGTGCAGCTCACGGCCCGCGCGTTCGCAGCCATGCGCACGACCTGCCGAAGAAGATCCGCAAGATGGCGCTTGCCCATGCGCTTTCCTCGAAAGCCAAGGACAGCAATATCCTTGTCATCGACAAAGCCGAGATGGATGCTGGCAAGACCAAGGACCTCGTTGCGGCCTTCAAAGGTCTCGGTATCGAGAACGCCCTGATCATTTCGGGCGCCAGCGTGAACGAGAACTTCGCCCGCGCCGCGCGCAACATTCCGAACATCGACGTGCTGCCGGTTGCCGGCCTGAACGTCTATGACATCCTGCGCCGCCATACGCTGGTCATCACCAAGGAAGCCGCCGAGGGCATTCAGGCCCGCTTCGACGGCGTTCAAGACGGGGAGGCCGAATAATGGCCGATATCAAGCCGCACCACTATGACGTGATCCGCCGTCCACTGATCACCGAGAAATCGACGCTCGTCGCCGAGCAGAACAAGATCGTGTTTGAAGTCGCGCCGACGGCCGACAAGGCCGCGATCAAGGAAGCTGTCGAAGCCCTGTTCAAGGTCAAGGTCACGAAAGTGAACACCCTGACCCAGAAGGGCAAGGTCAAGCGCTTCCGCGGTTTCCTCGGCCGCCGCTCGGACGTGAAAAAAGCGATCGTCACGCTGGCCGAAGGCCAGTCCGTCGACATCTCGACGGGCCTCTAAGGGAGAAGGACGAAGCACATGGCACTGAAGACATTCAACCCGACCTCTCCCGGCCGCCGCCAGCTCGTGCTGGTGGACCGCTCCGCCCTGCACAAGGGCGATCCGGTCAAGTCGCTGACGGAAGGCCTTCACAAGAAGGGCGGCCGCAACAACCAGGGCCGCATCACCGTTCGCCACCAGGGTGGCGGCGCAAAGCGCCTTTATCGCAAGGTCGATTTCAAGCGCAGCCGCTGGGATATCCCGGCTGTTGTCGAGCGCCTGGAATATGACCCGAACCGCACCGCTTTCATCGCGCTGATCAAGTATCAGGACGGAGAGCTGTCCTACATCATCGCGCCGCAGCGCCTCGAAGTTGGCGACACCGTGATCACGTCGGCCACTGCCGACATCAAGCCGGGCAACACCCTGCCGCTGAAATCGATCCCGGTCGGCACGATCATCCACAACATCGAGCTGAAGCCCCAGAAGGGCGCGCAGATGGTCCGCTCCGCCGGCACCTACGCCCAGCTCGTCGGCCGCGAATCCGGCTACGCGCAGATCAAGCTGGCCTCGGGCGAGCTTCGCAAGGTTCAGGATACCTGCCTTGCCACGATCGGCGCCGTGTCGAACCCGGACAAGATGAACGAAGTCAGCTCCAAGGCTGGCCGCACCCGCAACCAGGGCGTCCGCCCGACCGTTCGCGGCGTCGTCATGAACCCGGTCGACCACCCGCACGGCGGCGGCGAGGGCAAGTCCTCGGGCGGCCGTCACCCGGTCACCCCGTGGGGCAAGAAAACCCGCGGTCCGAAGACTCGTACCAACAAGGCAACGGATCGTCTGATCATCCGTCGCCGTAACGCGAAACGCTAAGAGGAGCCGAGAGACATGCCCCGTTCTGTCTGGAAAGGCCCGTTCGTCGATGGCTACCTGCTGAAGAAAGCAGAAGATGCCCGCGCGTCCGAGAAGCGAGCCGTGATCAAGACCTGGTCGCGCCGTTCAACCATCCTGCCGCAATTCGTTGGCCTGAATTTCCAGGTCCACAACGGCAACAAGTTCATCCCGGTCACGATCTCAGAAGAGATGGTTGGCCACAAGCTCGGCGAGTTCGCTCCGACCCGTACGTATTACGGCCACGGCGCAGACAAGAAAGCGAAGCGGAAGTAGTCATGGGCAAGACCAAGAATCCTCCGAAGCAAGGCGCGAATGAATCGCGCGCTGTGCTGCGCATGTACCGCTCCAGCCCGCAGAAGCTGAACCTCTTGGCTCAGCAGATCCGTGGCCTGAAGGTCGAGCGCGCCCTGGCGGAACTGCAATTCTCGCCGAAACGTCCGGCCAAGGACGTTCGCAAGCTGCTGCAGAGCGCCATCGCGAACGCTGAAAACAATCACGGCCTCGACATCGACAGTCTGGTCGTTGCGGAAGCGCATGTCGGCAAGAACCTGGTCATGAAGCGCATCCGGGCCCGTGCCCGTGGCCGCGCCGCGCCGATCCAGAAGCCGTTTGCCCAACTTACAATCGTCCTCCGGGACGTCAGCCAGACTGCGGAGGCCGCATAATGGGTCAGAAAATCAATCCGATCGGCTTTCGCCTCGGGATCAACCGTACGGCTGACAGTCGCTGGTATGCTGACGGCGACGATTTCGGCCGCCTGCTTCATGAAGACCTCGCGATTCGCAAGTCGATCCGCGAGAAGCTGAAGCAAGCCGGCATCTCGAAGATCATCATCGAACGTCCGCACAAGAAATGCCTCATCACGATCCACACGGCCCGTCCGGGTCTCGTGATCGGCAAGAAGGGTGGCGACATCGAAGTGCTCCGCAAGGAGCTCGCCTCGATGACCACGGACGATGTGCGCGTGAACCTTGTCGAGATCCGCAAGCCGGAAATCGATGCGCACCTGATCGCCGACGACATCGCCCGCCAGCTTGAGCGCCGCGCCTCGTTCCGCCGCGCGATGAAGCGCTCGAGCCAGTCGGCCATGCGTCTCGGCGCAGAGGGCGTCAAGATCGTCGTCTCGGGCCGTCTTGGCGGCGCAGAAATCGCGCGCACGGAAAAGTATGCCGAAGGTTCGGTACCGCTGCACACGCTGCGCGCCGATATCGACTATGGCACCGCCGAAGCTTCGACGACCTATGGCATCATCGGCGTCAAGGTCTGGGTTTATAAGGGCGAGATCCTTGAGCACGACCCGATGGCCCAGGACAAGCGTCTTGAAACGTCGGGCCAGTCGCGCGCACGCGCCAATGCCAACCAACGCGGCCCGGCTTCGGGCGCGCAAGCTGCCGGAGCGTAATCAGTCATGCGTCAACCGAAGCGAACCAAATTCCGCAAGGCCTTCAAGGGCCGCATCAGCGGTATCTCGAAGGCGGGCACCTCGCTGGCGTTCGGCGAGTTCGGCCTGAAGGCTCTCGAGCCTGAGCGCGTCACGGCGCGCCAGATCGAGGCAACCCGCCGCGCGATCACCCGCGAGATGAAACGTCAGGGCAAAGTGTGGATCCGCATTTTCCCGGACGTGCCGGTGACGGCGAAGCCGATCGAAGTGCGCATGGGTAAGGGCAAGGGCGGCGTGGACCGCTGGGTTGCCCGCGTGGCCCCGGGCCGCATCCTGTTCGAGATCGACGGCGTGACCGAAGAGACCGCCCGCCTGGCTTTGTCGCTCGGAGCTGCAAAGCTTCCGATCAAGACCAAAGTCGTCAAGCGCATCGAGGGGATCTGAGGCCATGAAAGCTGCTGACGTGAGAGCGAAAACGGCGGACCAGCTCGGCGACGAGCTCGTGAAGCTGAAGAAAGAACAGTTCAACCTGCGGTTCCAGGCGGCCACCGGCCAGCTTGAGAAAACGGGCCGCGCGACGGAAATCCGCCGCGACATCGCACGGATCAAGACGATCCTTCGTGAAAAAGCCCAGGCTGGAAAGGCGTAAGGAGACCGACATGCCAAAACGTACCATGAGAGGCGTCGTTGTTTCCGCCAAGCAGGACAAGACCGCCATTGTCCGGATCGAACGGACCTTCACGCACCCGATGCTGAAGAAGATCGTTCGCCGGTCGAACCGTTACCACGCCCATGACGAAGGCAATGTCGCCGTCGAGGGCCAGACCGTGACGATCCGCGAATGCGCGCCGAAGTCCAAGCTGAAGCGCTGGGAACTCGTCACCGATGAAGGGACTCAATCATGATCCAGATGCAGACAAACCTGCGCGTCGCCGATAACTCGGGTGCCCGCCGCGTGATGTGCATCAAGGTGCTCGGCGGCGCTGCGCGCCGTTACGCCTCGGTGGGCGACGTGATCGTCGTCTCGATCAAGGAAGCGATCCCGACGGGCCGCGTGAAGAAGGGCGACGTGCGCAAGGCCGTGGTCGTCCGCGTGTCGAAGGACATCAACCGGGCCGATGGCTCGACGATCCGCTTCGACTCGAACGCTGCCGTCCTGATCAACAACAACGGCGAGCCGATCGGCACGCGGGTGTTCGGACCGGTTCCGCGCGAATTGCGCGCCAAGAACCAGGTGAAGATCGCCAACATGGCGCCGGAGGTTCTGTAGTCATGGCCGCGAAGATCAAGAAGGGCGACACGGTCGTCATCATCTCGGGCAAGGACAAGGGCACGCAGGGCGAAGTCCTGAAAGTGATCCCGGACGAGAACAAGGTCGTGGTTCGCGGCGTTGGCCTGGTGAAACGTCACCAGAAGCCGAGCCAGATGGACCCGGGCGGCATGAAGTCGTTCGAAGCGGCGATCCATGTCTCGAACGTCGCCCATGTCGATCCGCGCGATGGCAAGGCCGTCCGTGTCGGATTCAAGATTGACCAGCACGGCCGCAAGACGCGCTTTGCAAAACGCTCAGGGGAATCGATCGATGTCTGAGGCTTATGAACCCCGCCTCAAGCGGCTCTACCGGGAACAGATCCGGGCGAAACTGCAGGAGCAGTTCAACTATTCGAACCCGATGAAGGTTCCGAAGCTCGACAAGGTCGTGATCAACATGGGCGTGGGTGAAGCCACCTCCGACTCCAAGAAGATCAAGTCCGCTCTCGCCGAGCTCGAGCGCATCGCTGGCCAGAAGCCTGTCGCCACCAAGGCGCGCAAGTCGATCGCCGGCTTCAAGCTGCGCGAAGGCATGCTGATCGGTGCGAAGGTCACGCTCCGCCGCGACCGGATGTACGAGTTCCTCGACCGGCTGACGACGATCGCCCTGCCGCGCGTGAAAGACTTCCGCGGTCTCAACGGGAAAAGCTTCGATGGCCGTGGCAACTACGCCATGGGCATGAAGGAGCACATCGTGTTCCCCGAGATCAACTATGACGAGGTGGATGAGGTGCGCGGCATGGACATTATCGTCTGCACCACCGCCGAGACGAACGAAGAAGCCAAGGCACTCCTCGCAGAGTGCGGCTTCCCGTTCCGGAATTAGCGCTGAGGAGATCTGCTTAGATGGCAAAAAAGAGCGCAATCGAGAAGAACAACAAACGCAAGGTCCTGGCCGAGCGTTACGCCGCCAAGCGTGCGCAGCTGAAAGCTGCCGCGATGGATGAGAACCTGTCGCTGGAAGACCGCTTCAAGGCGCGCATCAAGCTCGCCCAGATGCCGCGGAACTCCGCGCCGACCCGGGTGCGTAACCGCTGCGAAGTCACCGGCCGTCCGCGGGCGTATTATCGTAAAATGAAGATGTCGCGGATCGCGCTGCGTGAGCTTGGCTCGCGCGGTCAGATTCCCGGCCTCGTGAAATCCAGCTGGTAGGAGAGGAGGGAAGACATGAACATTTCTGATCCCCTCGGCGATATGCTCACCCGCATCCGTAACGCCCAGATGCGCGGCATGACAAAAGTCGTGACCCCCGCTTCGAAGCTTCGCGGCCGCGTGCTCGATGTGCTCGCTCTTGAGGGCTACATCCGCGGGTATGCCGAAATCGAGAAGGACGGTCACAAGTCCCTCGAGATCGAACTCAAGTATTATGAAGGCCAGCCGGTCATCTCCGAGATCAAACGTATCTCGAAGCCAGGCCGCCGGGTCTATTCGTCCGTGTCTGACATTCCTCTCGTGCGCAATGGTCTGGGCATCTCGATCCTGTCGACTTCGCAGGGCGTGATGTCGGACAATGCTGCGCGCGCCAAGAATGTCGGCGGCGAAGTTCTCTGCCGCGTATTCTAGGAGGCATATCAGATGTCCCGTATTGGAAAGCTTGCGATCTCTGTTCCGGCCGGCGCCACCGTGTCGGTCAGTGGACAGACGATCAAGGCCAAGGGCCCGAAGGGCGAGCTGACGCTCGTGCTTCCGGACGTGATCACGCCGTCGCTCGACAAAGCCGAGCTTTCGGTGCTGCCGCGCGCCGACCTGCTGAAAGCGGCCAATGAGTCGATCGAAGCCGCCAAGGCGAAAGGCAAGCGTCCAGCCACGCTCGCCGAAGCGCTGGACGCGAACGCCCGCACCCAATGGGGCACGGCACGCGCCTGCGCGGCCAACCTCGTCCACGGCGTCACGACCGGTTACTCGAAAACGCTTGAACTCGTCGGCGTGGGCTACCGCGCGCAGATGCAGGGCAAGGACCTGAAACTCGCCCTCGGCTATTCGCACGAGGTCATTTTCAAGGCTCCCCCAGGCATCACGCTGGCCTCGTCGAAGCCGACCGAGATCGTGATCACCGGCGCTGACAAGCAGGCCGTTGGCCAGGCGGCTGCCGAAATCAAGAAGTTCCGTCCGCCAGAGCCTTACAAAGGCAAGGGTATCCGCCTGCAGGGCGAATACGTCCGCCGCAAGGAAGGCAAGAAGAAGTAAGCCATGAAGACGTCACGCGAAAAAATGCAGCGCCGCGCACAGCGGGTCCGCACGAAGCTCCGCAAGGTCGCCGAAGGGCTTCCGCGCCTGTCGGTGTCGCGCAGCCACAAGAACATCTCGGTGCAGATCATCGACGACGAGAAGGGCATCACGCTCGCCTCGGCTTCGACGCTCGAAACCGAAGTGCTCGGCGATGCGAAAGCCGGTGGCAACATCGAAGCAGCGGCACGGGTCGGCAAGGCAATTGCCGAGCGCGCCAAGAAGGCCGGTGTTGAAGACGTTGTCTTCGATCGCGGCGGTTACATGTTCCACGGCCGGGTGAAAGCTCTGGCAGACGCCGCCCGTGAGGGCGGTCTCAAATTCTAGGGAGTTTGCCTGATGGTTGAGGAAAGAGGAGAGAAAAGAGGACGCCGCCGCGACCGCGAGACCCCGCGCGAACGCGACGATGAGTCCTCTGAGCTCGTTGACAAGCTGGTTGGCATCAACCGCGTCGCGAAAACCGTGAAGGGCGGCAAGAACTTCGGTTTTGCAGCCCTCGTGGTGGTCGGCGACCAGAAGGGCCGGGCCGGCTTCGGCAAGGGCAAGGCCCGCGAAGTTCCGGAAGCCATCCGCAAAGCAACGGAAGAAGCCAAGCGCAACCTCGTGCGCGTGCCGCTTCGCGAGGGCCGCACCCTGCACCATGACGGCGCTGGCCGTCACGGTGCCGGCAAGGTGGTCCTGCGCGCGGCGCCTCCGGGCACGGGCGTGATCGCCGGTGGTCCGATGCGCGCCGTCATGGAAGTGCTCGGCGTCCAGGACGTCGTCGGCAAGTCGATCGGCTCGTCGAACCCCTACAACATGGTGCGCGCCACGTTTGATGCTCTCAAGGAGCAGGCAAGCCCGCGTACGATCGCGTCCAAGCGCGGCCTCAAGGTCCAGGATGTTGTCGGCCGCCGCGCCGATGGCGTGTCCGAAGCCGGCATGGCCGATTCGGCGAACTGATAAGGAGCGACCCCATGGCGTCCAAAACCCTCACCGTCCGCCAGATCGGCAGCCCGATCGGCCGCAAGCCGGACCAGCGCCAGACGCTGCAAGGCCTCGGCCTGAACAAGCTTGGCCGCAGCAAGGAACTTGTCGACACGCCTGAAGTGCGCGGCATGATCCGCAAGGTCTCCCATCTCGTGGAAGTGGTCGGCGAATAAGGCGCACCCGCGCCCCGGCCCCTTTCCTCCGCATCTGAAAGTCTTGAAGTCATGAAACTCAACGATCTCTCCCCCGCCGAAGGCTCCACCAAGAAGCGCATGCGCGTCGGCCGCGGCGTTGGCTCGGGCAAGGGCAAGACAGCTGGACGCGGCGTCAAGGGCCAGAACGCACGCTCCGGCGTCGCGGTGAATGGCTTCGAAGGCGGCCAGATGCCGATTTACATGCGCCTGCCGAAGCGCGGTTTCACCGCGCCAAGCAGCAAGACGCACGCCTGGGTGAACCTCGGCCGTATCGCGAAGGCGGTCGAAGCCGGCAACCTTGATGCCTCGAACGTGACCGAAGAGACCCTTGTGGCCGCCGGCCTCGCGCGTAACGTGCGGGACGGTGTTCGCCTTCTCGCGAAGGGCGATGCCCCGAAGAAACTGAAGATTACCGTGACGGGCGCCTCCAAAGCTGCCGTTGAAGCTGTTGAAAAGGCTGGTGGTTCGGTGACGATCACGGGCAAAAGCAAAGACGCCGCTGCGGAATAATCCGGGGGTATTGCTCGACGCCCCTTCACAAACCATACCTCGCCGCCGATCTTTGGCGGCGAACGTCTTTCAGGGAGGCTCGTGTAGCCGATGGCGAATGCTGCCGAACAAATGGCCCGCAACCTCAATTTTGGGACGTTCGCGAAGGCCAAGGATCTTCAGGCCCGTATCCTGTTCACACTGGGTATCCTGGTCCTTTACCGCCTCGGCACATTCATTCCGCTTCCCGGTCTAGACCCGTCGCAATACGCGGCGCTCTTCGAAAGCCAGTCGAACGGTATCCTCGGGTCGATGAACCTGTTCGCCGGCGGCGCCGTCGAACGGATGGGTATCTTTGCGCTGAACGTGATGCCGTACATCACCGCGTCGATCATCGTGCAGATGATGACCACTGCTTCGCCCACCCTTGAAAAGCTCAAGAAGGAAGGCGAAGCGGGCCGCAAGCAGCTCAACCAGTACACTAGGTACCTGACGCTCGCGTTCGCGCTTGTGCAGTCCTTTGCGATTGCCGGCGGCCTCGCCGCGGTCCGGCTCGAGGGTATTTCGTCCTGGTTCTTCATCCTGACCGGCGTTGTCACGCTGACCGGTGGCACCATGATGCTGATGTGGATGGGTGAGCAGATCACCGCGCGCGGTATCGGCAACGGCATCTCGCTGATCATCTTTGCCGGCATCGTCGCCGAACTGCCCCGCGCAATCTACAACCTCGTGGCCCAGGCCCGGACGACCTCGGTGGATATCGGCTTCGTGCTGGCGATCGCGTTCATGGTGATCGCGCTGATCGTGTTCATCGTGTTCATCGAGCGTTCGCAACGCCGGTTGATCATTCACTATCCGAAGCGCCAGCAAAGCCAGGGCTTCGCCCAGGGCCAGCGCAGCTTCCTTCCGCTCAAGATCAACACGGCCGGTGTGATCCCGCCGATCTTCGCCAGCGCGCTCCTGATGCTGCCCATGACAGCCGTGGGCTTCATGGGCGCCGGCGCGGGCGCCGATCCGGCCTCTGCGTCCGGGTTCCTGGGCTGGCTCGCGGCGAATTTTGCGCCGGGCTCCTGGACCTATATCATCAGCTACGCCGTGCTTGTCGTGTTCTTTGCGTTTTTCTACACGCAGATCATGTTCAACCCGGAGGAGACCGCAGACAACCTTCGCAAGTATGGCGGCTTCATCCCGGGCATTCGGCCCGGTTCGAACACGGCCGCTTACATCGATTACGTTCTCACCCGCCTGACCACGATCGGCTCCGCCTATATCGTGTTCATTTGTATTCTGCCCGAACTGCTTCGACGCTACTTCCCCCAGATTCCTTTTTATATCGGGGGCACGTCACTTCTTATTGTCGTTTCCGTGACAATGGATACGGTGACGCAAATACAATCGCACCTGATCGCCCACCAGTATGAGGGGATGATCAAGAAGTCGAAGCTCGGGGGCAAGCGTAAGTGAACTTAATCCTGTTTGGGCCGCCTGCGGCCGGCAAAGGTACGCAGGCCAAGCGGCTCGTCGAGCAGCGCGGCTTTGTCCAGCTCTCGACCGGAGACATGCTCCGCGCCGCGCGGGCGTCCGGCTCGGACCTCGGCCAGCGAGTTGCCCGCATCATGGACGAAGGCGGCCTGGTCTCCGACGAGATCGTGATCGACCTGATTGCCGAGCAGCTTTCGGCCCGTGCCGGGGCGCCCGGCTTCATATTTGACGGCTTTCCCAGAACCATCGGGCAGGCCGAAGCGCTGGACCAGCTGCTGCAGTCGCGCAGCGAGCAGGTTGACCTGGTGATCCGGATGCGCGTGGACGACGAGCGCCTCCTGGCGCGCGTCACCAAGCGTTTCGAGGAGCAAGGCCGGGCCGATGACAACCCGGCGACCTTCTCGCGCCGTCTGGAGCGTTACTACGAAGACACTGCCCCGCTCGTGCCGCTTTACGCGGAACGCGGCGTACTCGTTGAAGTCGACGGGATGGGTTCCATCGAAACAGTCGCCACATCGATTGATGCGGCTCTGAAACAATCGGCCTGAACCGCACAGTTCTTCTGTTGACGGGCGAAAAAGCGTGGCTATAAGCCTCGACTCTTAGCTTCAGGCTTAACCGCCGGTGCGCGCGA
>JAIXRO010000029.1 GCA_027485145.1 Hyphomonadaceae bacterium
CGCCTCGATGAACGCCGCCGCGAAGCCGTGGCCGTGGCGCCCACCAGCCGCCAGATCGACGCGGCAGCCGCCTTTGCAGCCGAACGCGTCGACTGGATTTCCTCGCGCCTGCAGCACCTGCCCGAGGTCACGCTGTTCGAGGCCGGCGAGACCATCAAGTACCGGGGCGAAGACTGCCTGATCTCGCTTGACGGCGAGGGCCGCACGGCCCGTCTTTACCCTGGCGAACCCCGTATTCTCTCGGTTCCCGGCGATCCTGAAACGACCGATGCCCGCGTCGTGCGCTTCATGAAGAAGCAGGCCAAAGCCGACCTGACAAAGGCTGTCACGCGGCATTGCGAGACGCTGCGGGTCAGTTTCAAGGGAATCTCGGTAAAGGACACCCGCTCGCGCTGGGGATCGTGCACGGCGGATGGCCAGCTGGCCTTCTCCTGGCGGCTGATCATGGCGCCGCCGGCCGTGCTGGACTATGTGGCCGCCCACGAATGCGCGCACCTGAAGGAAATGAACCATTCTGCAAAATTCTGGGCGCATGTCGCGCGCTGCTGCCCGGACTGGCAACGTCAGCGTGCATGGTTGCGCCTGCACGGCACCGAGCTCCAGGCCGCTGGCGAATAATCCGTGTCAAGACGATTTTTCTGCCGCAGCGGCAAAAAAATAATTCTCCCCCGACAGGCGAATTCGTAAATCATACCCAGCCAGAGCCGAGCTGGGTCTTTGGTTCAAACTTCGGACTTGATAGCCCATTGCGCTTGGTTGGATCCATCCAGTAGACCGAAACCGATGGCCCGGGTGCCATACGCGCCGACCCGGTAACTTTCGATATTCTCTTCAAACCAGCTGAGTATGTACTGGTAGATGTGGGCGAAGAAGGGCTCCGCATCGCCCTCCTCGATGGGCAGGCGGAACGTGTAGCTGGAGCCATCTTCGATCCCCACGACGAACTCGTCGCCAGTCTTGCGGCATTCGACGCGCAGGCGCAGCCAGTCGGCCCGGCGCGAGACGCGAAAGGCCAGCCCGAAGGCAACTGGCCCCAGCGGCCGGAAACCGCGCGGCGGGATGGAGAACGCCTCGTCTCCGTAAGCGCGCGGTTCGAAGGGCCCCGCGGGCGGCACGAGGTGCACGCAGATGCCGTCCGGCGCGCCGATATAGTCGCACAGGCCGCCCCGCACATCTTCCGCAAGGCGCCGGATGCGGCTGTAGTTCTCCTCGGCGAGCGCCTGGTAAGTATCGACGGTCTTGATCAGTTCTTCGAAACGGGACATGCGCGCGGCGCCTTGATGCTGGGAAACCCCATCAGGCTAGACCGGAACGATGCTGCCTTCAAACGTTCAGGCGGCGCGGTGAAGCACGGCTTGCGGCGAGGCGGCCGGATCCGGTTGCAGGCGAGGCGGGAGCGCTGTCCGGGCCAGCTCGAGCGCGAGCGACGGCGCAACCCCTTCGCCATAGCTGCGGATGACGCCGCGGATCGTATCGAGAAATCCGGCTTCTTCCTCAACGATCTGGGCATAACGCGCGGCAATCGGCCCGACGAGGCCGTACGCCAGGAAAACGCCCAGGAAAGTGCCGAGCAATGCGGCGCCGATCATCGCGCCAAGCACGGCGGGGTCCTGATCAATCGCGCCCATCGTGCGGATGATGCCGAGCACCGCCGCCACGATACCGAGCGCCGGCAGCGCATCGGCCAGTGTGTTGAGCGCGCCGACGGCCTTCAGGCGGCGATCGAGCTGGGCATGGATGGCCTGTTCCATGCGCTGGTCGGCGCGGGCCGGATCGGCCAGGTCCAGCGCCATCAGACGGAAGGCGTCGCAGATCAGGGTGCGCGATGCATTATCTTCAAGGATGCGCGGCGCGGCCTGGAAGACGGGCGAGGCTTCGGGCGTCTCGATATCGGCTTCGATGGCGACAAAACCGCCGCGCTTCGCCTTGCGCATCAGCGTGCCGAGCAGGCCCAGCAGGTCGGCATAGTCCGTCTTCGTCCAGCGCGCGCCCTTGAAGGCCCGGCCGAAACCCGCAAATGCCTCGCGGGCGACGTCCGGCGAGTTGCCGATCAGCACGGTGCCGAAGGCCGCGCCGCCAATCAGCGCAAGCTCGAACGGCAAGGCTTCCATCGTCGCCGGTCCGCCGGTGACAACCAGTCCGCCGCCGACCAGCAGCAGAACGATGACGAGACCAGCGATTTGCAGCACGGGCGGAGCGCCTCCGTTGGGTTCAGGCGCCACCCTGCCCGCGCGGCGTTAAGGCGGCGTTTCATCCGGCGCACTTCATACCGTCTGGACATTTGCCGCGGCTGGCGGGAAGAACCCTCATGACTGGAGAGACTGAGCGCCTTCCCGATCAACCGAGACCGGATAGGCGCAGCGCCTTCATCCTGCTGTTCTTTGCCTTGATGGCGATCGGCGCGGGCAACACCATGCTGCTCGCCGCCGTACTGCCGCAGCTGACGCGCGAAATGGCGATGCCGGACTGGATGGCCGGGGCGGTGTTCTCGCTGTCCGCCCTGCTCTGGTCGCTGACTTCGCCGTTCTGGGGCAAGGCGTCCAACACCTGGGGCCGCCGCCGTGTCGCCGCGATCGGCCTCGGGGGTTACGCGCTCTCGATGTTCCTGATCTGGCTGACGGGCACCCTCGCGCTCGCGGGTATCATGACCAGCATGGTGACCGTCTTCATCTGCCTTGCGCTCGCGCGCAGCTTGTTCGGACTGCTCGGGTCTGCCGCAAATCCCGCGGCGCAGGCCTATGTGGCCGACCGCACAAGCAAGGCCGAGCGCCAGGGCGAAATCGCGTTTCTCTCCTCCGGATTCAGCGTGGGCACCGTGATCGGCCCGGCCTTTGCGGCCGCGCTGGCCGCCGCGGCGGGCATCCTGTCACCGGCCCTGTTCACGGCAGCCCTCGCGGCGCTGATGGCGGCGCTGATCTGGTTCCGCCTCCCGGAGACGCGCGCGCCGGTTGCCGACGCCGTGCGCATCGAGGCGGAAGCGGCGGGCAAGCACCTCTGGCGGACCGAAAAGGTGCTGCCCTTCCTGATCTATGCCGTCGCGCTGTCGCTGGTCACCGGGGTGCTGACGCAGGTGTTCGTCTTTGCGGTGATGGACAAGCTGAATGTCTCGGGACGCGAGGCCGCGGCCTATACGGGCCCCGCCTTTACCGTTGGCGCAGTGGCGGTACTGCTGGCGCAGCTGGTGCTGATCCCGCGCCTGCACCTGCGCAACAAGACACTGATGTGGGTGGGCTGCCTGCCGCTGCTGCTCGGCGCCGTGCTCATGATCTTTGCCAACAATTATGCCGCGCTGATCTTCTCGCAATTCCTGATCGGCCTCGGTCAGGGCCTCGCCCGGCCCGGTTTCTCGAGCGGGGCCTCCCTCGCCGTACCGCCGCAGCTGCAAGGCAATGTCGCCGGCCTCGTGATCTCCGCGAATGGTATGGGCTATATCGTGACGCCCTTCTTTGGATTGTTCGTGTACGAATATGTCAATCCGGACCTGCCCTTCTTCCTCTGCGCGCTGATGCTGCTCGCGATGTTTTTCTATTCTCGCTACGGCATGAAGGATGGCTTGGGAGAACTGCGCGAGGGCGAGGAGTAGGACGTTGAGTGAGGGGCTAGCGCATACTGAATCGATCGGCGCCTTCGCCATTGTACCGAGCAACGACTTGCCCTCCGCCATTCCCTTCTGGGAGCGCCTGGGATTTGTGCGCACGGGCGGCGACCATCAGTACGTCATCATGGAAGGCTGGGGGTGCGAAGTTCACCTGACGCAAGCGGGTGGTGGCGCCTGGCGAGTTCCTGCCGAAAACAATCCGTTCGGCATTTTCATTCGCACACCGCGTGTGGCCGAAATTGCAGCGCGGGTGGATGACCTTGTCATCAAGCCCGGCGGGCTGCTTCGACACCGGGAATGGGGCATGTTCGAAGTTGTTATCGCCGGTCCGGACAACTTTCTCGTGCGGATCGGATGGCCATCAGAGCTTATCCGGACCGTGCAAGCAGAATAGAGCACCGAACTTGGCGACATCGCCAACAGGCAGAATTCCTCAAGTGCGCACAAGACCCGGGATCGCCACGACGCCGCCGGCATCCGGAAACACGCGCTTGCCGAGCGCGGCGCGGTCGAGGCCCCAATGGTCCTGCAGGACGGACATGAAGAGCGACCGGATATCCGTCGCCGGCCTCAGGTCGCGGCCCTCGAACAAGGCTTTCGGAGCCAGTCCCGGCCAATCGCCCGCGAACTTTCCGCCGGATACCGCGCCGCCCAGCAGGAAGGCCGTGCTGCCCGTGCCATGATCCGTGCCTCCCGTGCCATTCTCCGACACGGTGCGGCCAAACTCCGTGACCACCGCCACGACGGTGTTTGACCAGGTTTTCCCGAGCCCCTCCTTCAACGCACGCAAGGCAGCGTCCAGACCGGCCAGGCGCAGCGCGAGCTGTCCGTTCGCCGCGCCCTGATTGGCATGCGTGTCCCAGCCGTCAAACGACAGGACTGCAGCAGCGGGCCCGCCCTCGGCCGACAGGAGACGGCTCGCGGCTTCGGCCAGCCCCTTATAGGCGCCCGGCCCAGCACGCCGGCCCTTGCCTTCGGCGCCGTCCATGCCCGAACCGCTGGCAATCGCGCTGGTCTCGATCGCGGACGCCAGCGCCGGGCCGAGGACGTCGTCACCCGCGTAAAGATCCATCAGCCGGTTCAGCGTGTCGTCGCTAGCGGACGGCGCAAAGGACGGCGCCCAGCTCGTCGCTGACGCCGACCCGCGCAGCACCAGCGGCAAGGCGCCGGAAATCGCGACCGCGTCACGCTTCAGCTCGGGCGGCATGGCATTCAGCGCGCGGCCGAGCCAGCCATCGCTGGCACCGAAGACCGCGGACGCGCCGGTTTCCAGAACATCCTGCGCGTCAAAGTGCGAGCGTTCCCGGTAGGGCGAGGCGCAGGCCGGAACAATGGCAAGCGCGCCGGACGTCCACGCGCTGTGCAGGAAGGCGAGGTTCGGGTGCAGGCCAAAACCTTCCGTGAGCGGAAGAACACCGTTCGTCTCGCCCGGGCCCGCGAGGGCCAGCTTGCCGCGTGCCGCGAGGTAGTGCGTATCGCCGTAGGGTGCGGCAGCTGCCAGCCCGTCCATCGCCCCGCGCAGGATCACGAGAACGAACTTGCGCTCCCCGGCCTGACTGGAAAGCGTAAGCGCGCCCGCCGAGCCGGCAAGGGCGAAGGCGCCTGTGGCGAGCAGCGCGGCGCGGCGGGTCAACAAGGGCAGCATCTGCGGTCTCCTAGCGGCGCTGGAATTCAGGACTCATGAGGGCGAGCGTCAGCCCCTGCGCTGCGCCTTCGGCGCGCGCAATGCTCTGTGCCGTTCGCGCGGACAGCGCCGGGCCAAGCGCGCCGCGGGCCATATCCTCCGGTCGCAGCTTGCTGCCCAGCCGTTCCGAGTAGGCCTGCGCCCATTCGATGCGCTTGATGACCGCGTCCGGGCCCGCCCAGCTGGCGGCATCATCCGGCCAGCCCTCCGGCGACGGCGCTTGGTAGGGCACCTGCCCCAGCAAGCCGTAAGCTGCGACGAGGCCCTTCATTTCGATCTTCGGCAGGCCTGCGAGCCGCAGGGCCGACAGGAAGAATTCGTTCGGCGACTTGAACTTCCGGGCTTCGGGTTGCCAGGCCGCCTCGAGCGAAATGAGTGTGTCGTGTACGGACGGCAGGTGGCCGCCGCTGGCGCGGTAGCTTTTCGCCAGCGCCTCGACGGCTGCAGCCGGCGGCTCATCCGAAATGAAGTGCCGGGCAAGCTTCAGCGCAAGGCGCTGCGCCGTGGACGGATGACCCGCGAGGTCCCGCAGGATGGCCTCACCCTGCGCCTCGTCTTTCTCGGCATAGCGCTTGCCCATCACGGTGCGCGCACCGGGCTCGTGGAACCGGTCAATGAACACGAAATCGCCAGGCTCCGCTGTCGGCACCAGTTTCCTCGTCCGCGCGCCGGCGAGCGACCAGCCGGTCAGCGCCTTGGCAAACTCGGTGACATCCGCCTGCGTGTACCCGCCCTGCGCGCCGAGCGTCTGCAGTTCGAGAATCTCTCGGGCAAGGTTTTCATTGAGGCCCTTGTCGCGGCGCTTGCCAGCGACGGAATTCGGCCCGATCGACTGTGCCTGATCGAGGTAGAGCAGCATGCCGGGATGGCGGGTGGAGGCGACCAGCAGATCGGCGAATGTACCGGTCATTCCGGCCCGGATCACTTCGCGCTCGAACACGCCCGCAAAGGGCAGGCTGACGGCCTTGCCCGCCGACACGGTGAAGTGGTTCGACCAGAACAACACAAGGCGTTCTGCAAAGCTCGTCTCTGTCGTCAGGGCACGGAGCGTCCGCGCCTCGATCTCCGCCATCAGGATATCGCGCAAGGGCTTCAGCGGCTTGAGGACCGCATCTTCTTGCGCTTCGGGCGACAATTTACCGGCGCCGGATCGCTTGTCCTTGATCGCGTCAAGGTAGGTCCCGAGCGCGAGGGCCGCCGCGCGGGTCGTCGGCAGCGTGCCGGGCTTCACCGCAAAGCTCGCCTTGTCCTTCAGCTGACGCGCGAGCCAGGCTTTGGGATCCGCGCCCGCGGCGCCAAGCTCGCCGGGGCGTGCGCCGAGGCCGAAGCGGTTGACGGCGATTGAAGCCATGAGGGTGGCGGTCATGTTCAGCTCATCGAGTTTCCTGTTGAACGCGCGGAACGCGGCAATCCGTTGCGATCAGCGAAACAAATTTCTACGTCGACCTGCGCTTCAGTTCGATCCTGACGGGGCCGCAGCCGCCGCTGGGACCGCAGGGGTCGCCTGCAACAGCGTCAGC
Organism: Hyphomonadaceae bacterium; assembly: GCA_027485145.1. GTDB lineage: Bacteria > Pseudomonadota > Alphaproteobacteria > Caulobacterales > Hyphomonadaceae > Hyphomonas. The sequence goes on from JAIXRO010000029.1 coordinate 6,803, forward strand.
ACCGTCTTGGTCGGATAGCCATCGGCGATCTGGCCCTGCGTTTTCTGGAAGGCCTGCAGCGCGAGGCGGGTGCGCCGGCCGGCGATGCCGTCCACGGTACCGACATCGAAGCCGCGATCGTTCAGCGCCTGCTGGAGGGCGCGGATGTCGGACACGGTGAGCGGCATCAGATGTGTCGGCCAGGGGGTCAGCGGGCCGCGCTTGCCCATGATCGCATCACCCGAGAGGCCGACGGCAAACGCGTAGGAATCCGCACGGTTATACGTCTTGAAGACGTTGAAGTTCTTGAACAGCAGGTATTTCGGACCCTCATGCCCGGCAGGCACCCAGAGTTCGGCATACTCGGCGCCGCCGGTCTCGAACGCGCCGCCCGTGATCGGGGCCAGCCCGGCCGCAACCCAGGTTTCCATCCGGCGCTCGTTGCCATCGGACAGGCCATAATCGAAATCCGCTGGCAGCCGCACCTCAAGGCCCCAGGGCTGGCCCTTCACATAGCCTGACCGGGCGAGATAGTTGGCGGCAGAGGCGAGCGCGTCCGCCTCGCTTTTCCAGACATCGCGCTTGCCGTCGCCGTCAAAGTCTTCGGCATGGGCAATGTAGGTGGACGGCATGAACTGGGTGTGGCCCATCGCGCCGGCCCAGCCGGAGCCAAGCTGGTCCCGCCGCGCATAGCCGCGCTCGACGATGGTCATAAGGGCGTAGAGTTCGGTCTCTGCAAAGGTCCGGCGGCGGCCTTCGGTGGCCATGTTGGCGAGCGCGTTGGGGGCGTCATCGCCGCCCATGAAGCCGCCATAGCTCGTCTCCATGCCCCAGATCGCGAGGAGGACCTGCCGGTCCACACCATAGCGCGCCTCGATCGCCGAAAGCGTCGGGCCGAGGGCGGCGAGTTTCGCCTGGCCGCCGGCGATGCGGGTCTCGCCCATCGGGACTTTCAGGTAATCCCAGATCGGCTTGGCAAACTCGGCCTGCGAACTCGGCGCCGTGGCCGCCTCGACCTTGTTGCCCAGCCAGAGCGGCAGGGGGCGGATGTTCTCCAGCAAGGATTTCACCAGCGCCCGGTCATGCCCGGCGCCCATGGCCCGATTGGCGAAGTCGGCGCGCCAGAGGTCCATCTCGGGATGGCCTGAGGATTTGAACTGGATTGGCCCGGTTTCCGGCACGGACGGCTGTCCAATCGGGGGTTTTTGCGACGGAACGGAGGGCGGACCATTGGCGCACGAGGCCAGAAGGCCGCAAATCGCAGCGGTCAGCATCCATTTCGGGCGCGCCAGGCTTGCAAAGATCATCGCGCTCGTTCCTTTATGTGGCTCGGGGCCGTTTTCCCGCTGCGCGGTGCAGCCCTTGTCCTTGACTCGGCTTGATGGATTCATTACGCGCTCCGCTTTCCCAATTCCTAACCGTGCCAGGTCAGACCCATGAAAGTCCGTTCGTCCCTCAAATCGCTGAAGTCACGTCACCGTGACTGCAAGATCGTGCGCCGCAAGGGCCGGGTTTACGTCATCAACAAGACTGATCCCCGCTTCAAAGCAAAACAAGGCTGAGGGTTAGATGAACAGGCATTGAGGCGCCAGAATGGCAGCCCGGATGGCCCTGTTCGACCTCGGCGGCGTGATCATCGACTGGTCACCGGCACGCCTGTACAGCAAGATTTTCACCGATCCGGCCGAGCGCGACCGGTTTCTTGCCACTGTGTGCACCATGGAATGGCACACCAAGCACGATGCCGGTGTCAGCTTCGCGGATAATGCAGCAGACCTGAGCCTTAAATTTCCGCAATACGAACGCCAGATCCGCGCCTGGGGCGAGCGCTGGATGGAAATGTTTGACGGATGTATCGCGGGCAGCGAGCGCCTCGTCGAAAACCTCGCCGGACAGGGCCGGCCATTGTTTGCCCTGTCCAACATGCCGGCCGAAGCCTGGCCTCCGGTGCGCGAGGCCTATCCGGTGCTGGCGCGGTTCCGGCAGGTCTTCGTATCCGGTGAAATCAAGCTGGTGAAACCCGACCCCAGGATTTTCCACTACGCCCTCGCCCGGATGGGTGGGCCCTCCCCGGGCGAGGTGCTGTTCATCGACGATGTGGCCCGCAACGTTGCAACCGCCGATGCGCTGGGCTTTCGCACGCACCTGTTTCGCAATTCCTCCGGTCTTGAGCGCACGCTGCTGCTCGAAGGTCTGCTCTGATCGCCGCGCGAAAGCGTTGCCCGGCGAGGCCAGCCGCGCCATATTGGCTTCCATGTTCAAGCATTTTCTCATCGCGGCGCTGATCTGGATCGCCCCCGCCGCAGCGGCGGCGCCGACCGAGGAGATGTTCGCGCGCCTCAAGGCGGCCAGCGAGGAAGCCGAAGCCGCCGACATCGCTGCCGACATCTGGGCGACCTGGCTCGAATCCGGCTCGGCCACCGTCGACCTTCTGATGCAGCGCGCCGTCGACGCTGCCGCCATCGAGGACACCGTGACCGCACGCGAACTGCTCGACCGGGTGATCCTGCTGAAGCCGGATTATCCGGAGGCCTATCACCGTCGCGCCGGGCTTTTCCTGAACGAGGAGAACTATCCCGAAGCGATCCGGGACCTGAACGAAGCGCTGAAACTCGAGCCGCGCCATTTCGGCGCCTGGGTTGGCATGGGCTTCATCCTGGAGAGCCTTGGCGGCGAGCCGCAAGCGCTGGAGAGCTACCGCGAAGCGCTCGCGATCTATCCCCTCCTGCCCCAGGCCCGTGATGCGGCCGCAAGGCTCACCAAACAGGCCGAGGGCCAGGAGCTTTGAGACGCATGCTGACGGTTTTTGTGGCGACGGTCTCCGCGCTCGGGCTTGGCGCGTGCGTGACGAGCATGGCGTACCGATCGAAGGTGGAGCGCAGCTACCCGGCCGCGGGCGAGCTGGTCTCCGTCAACGGATCGGACGTGCACGTGCTGCGCCAAGGCACGTCCGGCCCCGTGGTTCTGATGATACACGGCGCCAGCGCCAACGCGCGCGAATTCACGTGGACGCTCGCCCCCCGCGTCGAAGGTGACATGCGCGTCTTGATGGCCGACCGGCCGGGACATGGCTACTCGGAGCGCTTCGACGGGGCCGAACAGCTCGGCGCGCAGGCCCGTCAGATGGCCGGCGTGCTGGACGCGCTTGCCCCCGGAGAAAAAGTAACAGTGGTCGGGCACTCGTTCGGCGGCGCGGTGGCGCTGCGCCTTGCGCTCGACCGGCCGGATCTCGTCTCCGGACTCGTGCTTCTGGCCCCTGTGACCCATGATTGGGGCAGCGGCGGCACGGCCTGGTACAATACGCTGGCTGCCCCGCCCGTGCTCGGCACCGCCTTCAGCCAGCTGCTGCCGCTTGTCGGCCCGACTCAGGTGCGCGGCGGCGTTGGCAGTGTGTTCAAGCCCGTTCCGGCCCCGGAGGGCTATTACGAGAACTCGGCTATCGGACTGCTGTTCCGGCCGGAAAACTTCCGCGCCAATGCCCGGGACGTGATGGCGCTGCAGGAAGAACTGGGCGCGCAGTCGGCGCGTTACCCCGAACTCGAGATCCCGATCATTGTTTTCTCGGGCAGCCAGGATACCGTCATCTCGCCCCGGCTGCACGTCGGGGAGCTCAAGAAACAGGTGCCTGTCGAACTGGTCGCCTTGCCGGACGAAGGCCACATGCCGCACCACGGCGAAGGTGAAGCGGTGGCCGCCGCCATCCGGCGTCTGGCGCTCCTGCCCGAGACCCGCTAAGAGCCTCGCCTTCGCCCGAACATCCCGGAAAGGACACCGCATGGCTGACAATGCCGAGATCACCAAGATCGACGAAACGACCCGGGAAAAACTTCGCCAGACCGTCGCCAAGATCGAGCGTCTGGAGGAGGAGAAAAAAGAGGTCGCCGAGCAGATCAAGGAAGTTTACGGCGAGGCGAAAGCCATCGGCTTCGACACCAAGGCGCTGCGCCAGGTGATCCGCCTGCGGAAGATCGAGAAAGCCGAGCGCGACGAACAGGAAATGATCCTCGAGACCTATCTCATCGCCCTCGGCGAAGCCTGAGATTGCCCCCGGAAACGAATTCGCCTTAGGTGAGCCAATGCCGAGGGAGGTTGATGAGCGCAAGAAGCGCGCCGCGCTGCGAAAGCTGCGGCGGGCTGCCGAACTTGCCGCGCAGGGCCTCGGGCCGCCGCTGACCGATTGGGAGACCGCCTTCCTCGAAGAAGTGGAAGGCCGCATCGAAAAATACGGGTCGGCCTTTGCCGATCCGATGAAGGGCTCGGAAGGCGAAGCCCTTTCGGGCCTTCAGCAGCTCAAGTTGAAACAGATCGACAAGAAAGCGCGCGGCAAGGCTCCGAAGGGCCTCAAGGCGCGCAAACCCATGGGCGCGCGCCGGGCGCCGCCCGCGGCGGCGCACAACGGCGAGACGGCGGCCTCCGAGGCCCCGCCCGCGCCGCCCCCGGCCCCGCCCAAGACCCGCCCGGCGCTGGTGCCGGCCGCCGGCCTCGCCGGCGCCGCCAATGTCACCGCCCTGCGCCGCGCCAAGCCGCGCCTGACGGTGATTCAGGGCGGCGCGAAAAAAACTGAAACCTGATCGCGTTTCGTCACGTATAGGGGACCATGACCGACACAACCGCCCCTGCTCTCGCCCGGACCGTGCTCATCACCGGCGCCTCGACCGGCATCGGATACGCCGCCGCCCGCCACCTTGCCGCGCGCGGCTGGACCGTGTTTGCCGGCGTGCGCGCCGATGCGGACGGCGTCGCTCTGACGAAAGGTGCAAGCGGTGACCTGCGCGCGCTGATCCTCGACGTCACAAAGGACGATCAGGTCGCCTCCGCCGTAGCGGTGATCTCCCGGGCACTCGGCAATCGCCGGCTCACAGGCCTCGTCAACAATGCGGGCATCGCCAAGATGGGCCCGCTGGCGATCCAGCCGCTGAAGGATTTCGAGGCCCACTTCAACGTCAACGTCTTCGGCATGTTGCGCGTCACGCAGGCCTTCGTCCCGATGCTGGGCAGCGACCCGGCCCGCACCGGGGCCCCTGGCCGCATCGTCACCATCACTTCCGTCGGTGGGCGCATCGCCTCGCCTTTCCTCGGCGCCTACACCGCCACCAAGCATGCCAACGAGGCGATGACCGATACGCTGCGGCGCGAACTTGCGCTCTACGGTATCGACGCGATTGCCGTGGGCCCCGGATCGGTGCGCACGCCGATCTGGGACAAGGCCGAGAAGGACAATGCCGAAAGCCCTTACGCCGCGAGTGACTGGGGCCCGGCACTGAAAATCTTCGAGACCACGATGCTGAACGGCGGCCGCACCGGCCTGCCGCCGGAAGAGATCGCCGCGGTGATCGAAACGGCCCTCAGCGATCCGAAGCCCAAGGCGCGCTACGCGCCGGTCCCGGACAAATTGATGAACTTCACCCTCCCCACACGCCTTCCCAAGCGGATGCTGGACGGCATTTTCATTTCCCGCTTCGGGCTGAAGCGAAAGTGACAATTCCCTCCCCTCTCCCGCCTGCGGGAGAGGGGCCGGGGGTGAGGGCCCTCGAGTCACAATCCGAACTCGACAACAAAGCGCGCAAATAGCCCATCCGCATCATCGACTTCGGACGATCGGATCCGTATCACCGTCCAACCATTCCCCCTAAGATGCCGGTCGCGCTCGGCATCCGAGCGCTGGTTCTCGGGACGTTGATGAAGAGGCCCATCAATCTCGATCGCGAGCCGCTTGGACACGACGGCAAAATCGACCACGAGTCCCGCGATCGGATGCTGGCGGCGCACAGGAATTCCATGTGCCCGGAACTTGCGCAGGACGGCCCAAGCCTCCCTTTCCGGCAGCGAGGCTTCGAGCCGTAACCTCCGTGCCCGGACCGAGTTCTGGTCTTCTCTCATTCTCGGAACAAAACATAAACATTTGCCCAGTTCAAGGCCCCTCACCCCTGGCCCCTCTCCCGTTCTACGGGAGAGGGGAACTCGGTCCTTGACGCCCGTTGCGGAAAGGCGCCGCATGCTCCCCAAAACAGGGAGGAATACATGGCAGATCTCAAGGGCAAGGTGGCCGTCATCACGGGCGCGGCAAGCGGTATCGGTCTCGCGGGTGTCGAGGTCTTCGTCGCTGCGGGCGCAAAGGTCATCGCGGGCGACATCCAGGACGAGAAGGGCCGCGCGCTCGAGACCCGCTTCGGCAAGGACAAGGTGCGCTTCGTGCACTGCGACGTCACAAGCATGGCCGATCTTGAAGCCATCATGGCCGAAGGCCCGAAAGCCTTCGGCTCGCTCGACATCGTCTGGAACAATGCCGGCCATGGCGGCACGCCCACCACGGTGGAAGAGCTGGACCTCGACGGCTACGACCAGACCATGAACCTGCTGCTGAAGCAGGTCTTTGCCGGCACCAAGTTTGCCATCCCGCACATGAAGGCGAAGGGCGGCGCGATCATCAACACGTCCTCGATCAGCGCGGTGTCGGCCGGCTATGCCCCGATCACCTATTCGGTCGCAAAGAAGGGCGTGGCGCATTTCTCCAAGCTCGCCGCCGCCGAGCTTTCCAAATACAAGATCCGGGTCAATTCCATCCTGCCGGGCTTCATCGCCACCTCGATCTTCGGGGCGTCGCTGGGCCTCAGCCGCGAGCAGGCGGACCAGATGGCCGAGATGCTGGCGCAGGGCGGCGGCAAGATCCAGCCCGCAGGCCGCACCGGCCGGGGCACAGACATTGCCGAGATGGCAGCCTTCCTCGCCTCGGATGCGGCGGGCTTCATCACGGGCGGGGAATTCCTCGTCGATGGCGGCATCACGGTCGGCCCGCGCCATAGCTGGGACGAGACCGCGAACAGCCCGGTGCTCGACGCCCTCGGCATCACGCCCGAACAGGCCGAGCAGCTGCGCCTCGCGCAGGCGGCCGCTCAGTCCTGAATATCGGCCAGGGGCGTGACACCGAGTTGCGGCACGGCCTCGACCGCCGCCAGCAGGTCCGGCAGCGTCGCGGCCTCCCGAAACAGGTTGCCGCGGTCATCGCTCAGGGCGTAGCCTGTTTCGGTTCGTGTCAACGGAAAGCGTCGCCAATGGGTCAGGGTACGGAAGATCCAGACAGTCTCGGGCCGCTCGCCCGCGGCGGCCCAGCCGCTCCACATGTGATCCACCGGCAGGCTGCGCCACAGCCGGTCGATCTCGTCGATATCCTCGGGTGAAAAGTCCGGCATGAGTTCTCTTTCGCCTCCCACAGGCACGCCGCCCGCCAGACGCGCGCCGCTCTCCGGCAACCTTCAGGGCGCGCTCTGGATGATCGTCTCGGGCGCAGGTTACACGCTGCACCTCGCGCTCGCCAAGGAGATCACGGCGGATATCCACCCGATTTTCCTCGCCTTCTGGCGCAGCTTCCTGGCCTTCCTGTTCGCGTCGCCCTTCATTTTCCTCGGCATGGTCAGGCTGCACACCGCCCGTTTCGGCGCCCTGGTCACGCGCAGCCTGATCGGCTCGGCGGGCTTCGTGTTCGGCCTCATCGCGATCTGGCCCGTCTTCGGCCTGCCGCTCGCGGAATTCAACGCGCTGAGTTTCACCCGGCCCCTGTTCGTGACGCTGCTGGCGGTGTTCCTGCTGCACGAGAAAGTGGGTGTGCACCGGACCAGCGCCGTGATCGCCGGCTTCATCGGCGTGCTGGTGATGACCGCCATTCCCGCCCTCCTCGGCAGCGAGGGCGGCACGCATTTCAATATCGGCAGCCTGTTTGCGATCCTCTCCTCACTGTGTTTCGCCTTCACCATCGTGCTGGTGAAATCGCTGACCGGCATGCACTCGCCGCTCGCCCTGCTGATCTGGGCGAACCTGCTCTCCTCGATCTTCATCCTGCCGGCCGCCCTCGCCGTCTGGGCCAATCCCAGCCTTGCCCAATGGGGCCTGATTGCCGCGATGGCCTTTTTCGGCGTGGTCGCGCAGTTCTGTTTCATCAAGGGCATGTCGGTGGGCGACGCCTCGTTCCTCTCGCCGATGGACTACCTGCGCCTGCCGATGGGCGCGACCGCCGACTGGGTGATGATCCGCTCCCTGCCCGGCCCCTTCGTCTGGGCCGGCGCCGGCATCATCGTCCTCTCGACCCTCTACATCACCTGGCGCGAGCACGTGCTGAACCAGAAGAAACCGGTCGAGCCGCCGAAGCTGTTCTGATGCGCAATCCGACGATCTCTGCAAAACGCCGCAGCGGCTTTTTCGCCGCCGCGCTCTGCCTGCTCGCAGCAAGCTGCATCGAGGCCGGACCGCCGCCCCAATGCCACGCGCTGGCATTCAAGGCGCTCTCCGGCCAGCCGGTCAGCGCCATCGAAATCTATGACGGAAACCGCAACCGCCGCTCGCCGGGGCCGCGCCTCACGCTTCGCGACCCCGCGCAGATCGCAGCTTTGCAAGCCTTCCTCCTTGAGCGCGTCGACGGCTGGTTCATCGCGGCCGGCGAAACCTACGACCCGGATTCGCGCAAGGCCAACGCCATGATCACCGCCGTCTTCAAAAGCGGCGACACCGCCATCGCGCAGTTCGGCTACAGCCCGACCTTTCTCGAAACGCCCGGCTGCGACCATGAAGTGATCCTCATCCTGACGCCGGCCGACAACGCGGAAATCGTCGAACTGCTGGGCGAGGCGCTCCCACCCGCAGAAGCGAACTGAGCGCCGCGCCGTTCAGTACGCGCGCTGCGAGCGCTGCCAGTCGGCAACATACTGATCGCGCCGCTCCTGCAGCCAGTTGTCGGCGGACTGGTTGATCGCATCCACCGCCGCGTTGCCGCCCAGCCGGATGGCCGTCTCCCATTGACCCGGAATGTAGCCCGCGCCGGGGTCCTTGTTGGCGTTGTTCATGCGCTGGATGCGCGCGGCCTCTTCGGCCTCGGCCAGCATCTTCGATTGCGCCATCTGACGCTGCCACTCGTCCGTGACAGCTGATGAAATGGTCGTCTCCGGCAGGCCCTTGGACCGGGCAAGGTCGGCAAGCCCCGGCAGCCGGCTCGGTCCGCAAGCAGCGATGTATTCTTCGACTTCCGCCGCGGTGCTGGTCGAATCCACGCGGTAATCGCACAGTCGCCCATTCGCGCGCGCCTGTGCCCACAGCTTCTTGTGATACTCGGCGCGGGCCGCTTCCTTCTTGGCCCACTCTGCCGCGGCGATCTGGTAGCGCGCGTCTGCTTCAACGTTCTGCACCTCCCAGGCACTGTTCAGCGACAGCTGGAAGTCCGCGTTCGCTACGCCGACCGGAATGTCCGTATCCGCACGAAACCAGCGCCAGAGGCCGTCCGCCACCGACTTCGCCCCAACCATGCCCCCATGATCGATCGAGCGTCCGATATCGCTATAGCGCGGCGCCGTTTCGGCCGCGATCAGCGCTTCGGAGGGCGTGCCCAGATGCAGCGTGAACTCGAACCCTTTGCCCGCCGGAAACACCACGCCCCACATCGCCGTGTTTTCCTTGAAGGTGTGCCGCGCGGGACTATACTCGCGGTGATAGGCGGGAAACATGCCGATCGCGCCCTTCGGCAGCGTTGCCGGCTGGCCGTCCCGGCGCACGGGGATGAGCAAGGGCCCGAAGAATTTCTGCGCCGGATCAAAATCGAGCGACGGGCCCTCGATGAACAGGTCCAGCGAGAGTTCGGCAAGACAACCCGGCGGCTGGGTTCCGTCCGCCCGCCGCGTCGCCAGCGTGGACCAAATCGCCGGTGTGCCAAGAACCGGCGCAACGGGCCGGCCCTCGAGATCCAGGATGCCGGCGCGGACGATGCCGGCCGGATCCTTCCAGCGCGTCAGCAGCACGTCCCCCATCCGGTGCGCGGAGATGACCACACCGTTGCCGCCCATGAATTCCAGCTTCTTCGTCTTTCCGTCCGGCAGGAACAGGACCAGATGATGCTTGCCCTCCCCCTTCGCGCCAAGGCCGAAGAAGAATTCTCCGACCACGGCGGAAACCGGACGGTCTGCCGCGTTCACGGGCGGCTTGTCGCAGGCCCGGTCGGCACGCATCACCGAGACCCATTTGAAGTCGAACTTCTCTTTGCCCTCCCCTTTTCCGGCCATGTAGGTCCGGTACTTCAGATTCTTCGGATAGGCCTCGTCGCCGTGATCGATCACGACCGCGCCTTTCGTCGAGAAGGGAAGAACCGAGGCGTAGTCCAGCGGCACGAGGACCTTGCCGCCGCTATCGGTCATTCCGTAGAGCGCGATCCACTGGTTGTTGCGCGTCTCCGGGTTCCGGCAGTTATAGGTCTGGCGCACGATCTTCACGATCCCCGGCGGCCCATCCGCAGACGGAACAACCAGCGTATCCTCAACCGTGATGCCGGTTTTCTCTTTCTTGCAGCTCTTCAGATAATTCGGCAGGCCCTGCGCCTCGGCCTGAAGCGCGGCCGGGCCGCAAAGGTTGGCCAGCAGGATGGCCGCAACGGCGACAAGAAAGCGCATGACAAGTTCCCCTTCACGGGACAATTGTGGTCGCAGCCGCCAACTCCCGTCAAGCGCGAGCGCGCCCCTTGTGAACGCCGAACAGATCGTTTAGTGTTCACAAAACGGAGCATCCCCCATGGCCAAAGTCCTCGTCACCGGCGCGACCGGCTTCATTGCCGGGCATGTCATCCACCAGCTGGTCGAAGCCGGGCATGAAGTCACCGGCACGGCCCGGTCCGCCTCCAAGGCCAACGCCCTGAACAAGACGCTGAGCAACTATGCCGGCAAGCCGATCCGGATCGACATCCGCGCGGCGGACCTCTCCAGCGACGCCGGCTGGTCCGAAGCGGTCGCGGGCATGGACTATGTCCAGCACATCGCCTCCCCCATCCCCACGAACCTGCCCAAGGATCATGACGAGCTGATCACCCCCGCCCGCGACGGCGCGATCCGTGTACTGACGGCCGCGAAGAAGGCGGGCGTCAAGCGCGTCGTCATGACCTCCTCGATGGCGGCCATCGCCTATGGCTGGGGCGACAAGCGCCCGAAACTGCTGACCGAGGAACACTGGTCGAATTCGGCAAACCTCGCCGACAACACGGCCTATACCCGCTCCAAGACGATCGCCGAACGCGCCGCCTGGGAGTATGTCAACGGCGAAGGCAAGGGCCTCGAACTGACCACCATCAACCCCGCCGCCGTGCTCGGCCCTGTCATGAGCGGAGACTTCTCCGCCTCGGTCGAAATCCTCACCCAGCTGCTCTCCGGCAAGCTGCCCGGCACGCCGCGCGTCGGTTTCGGCATCGTGGACGTTCGCGACACGGCGTCGGCGCATGTCCTCGCGATGACCAACCCTGCCGCCGCCGGTGAGCGCTTCCTCGTCGCCGACAAGTTCATGTGGTTCTCGGAAGTGGCGGACACCCTTCGCGGCAAGGTCCCGCCGGCCTACGAGAAGAAACTGCCGAAGGGCGAACTGCCGGGCTGGGTGCTGAAACTGATGGCCAACATCAACCCCGCCGTGAAGCAGGTGATCCCGGAACTGAACCGCGAGCGCATCGTCTCCAACGAGAAAGCCAAACGCATCCTCGGGTGGAACCCCCGCACCGCCGAAGAAGCCATCATTTCCGGCGCGAAGAGCCTGATCGAGCACAAGGCGGTGTAACCCGCCCTCCTGCACGGATCACTTGCTTTCGCCCGGCGCCGCGCCGACCAGCCGGTCATGCAGCCCGCGGACGGCCACGTTCAGGGCCTCCAGTTCGTGTGCGGACATTCCGGACCGTTCCGCCAGGTTCGTGCTGACGCATCCCGCAACAGTCCTCAGTTCACGCCCCTTGTCCGTCAGCCCGATCAGCACCTGGCGTTCGTCGCCGGGATTGCGCACGCGGCTGAGATAGCCCGCCACCTCCAGCCGCTTCAGCAGCGGGGTCAGCGTGCTCGCCTCCAGTTCAAGCTGTCCTGCCAGCTCGCTGACGGATTGATTGTCACGATCCCAAAGTAAATTGAACACGAGGTATTGCAGGTAGGTGATGCCGAGCGCGTCGAGCACGACCTTGTGCACCCGCTGGATGGCGAGGTTGGTTGCATAGATCGTCCGGCAGATATGCGCGCTCAGCGGCGGCGGAACCACCGGGGCGGCATCGGGTTCAGGCATCACTCAATCCTTTCGAGACTGTCGAACAAGAAATTGCTTATCGCGATAAAAATAATGGTTGACGCGAAAATCGCAATCTCCTAAATGATGCTTATCGCGATAACGAATATCGCAGCAAACAAAAGGAGCCGCCCATGATGAAATCCCTTCTCTCTGCCGTTGCCCTCTCGGCGCTCGCTGCCTGCCAGCTGCCCGCCGCCAATCCCGTCCTCAAAACCTCTGCCCAAGGAGAACTTCAAATGTCCACGATCACCACGAAAGACGGCACCCAACTGTTCTACAAGGACTGGGGTCCGAAAACCGCCCAGCCCATCGTCTTCCACCATGGCTGGCCGCTGACCGCCGATGACTGGGACGCCCAGATGCTGTTCTTCCTCTCGAAAGGCTACCGCGTCGTCGCCTTTGACCGCCGCGGCCAGGGCCGCTCGACGCAGACAGATATCGGCCATGACATGGACACCTTCGCCGCCGACACGGCCGACCTCGTCGCCGCGCTGGACCTGAAGAACGCCGTCCATATCGGCCACTCGACCGGCGGCGGCGTTGTCGCCCGCTATGTCGCGTCGGCAGAACCGGGCCGGGTGTCCAAGGCCGTCCTGATCGGCGCGATCACGCCCATCCTCGGCCAGACCGACTCCAACCCCACCGGGGTTCCGCTCGAAGTGTTCGAAGGCTTCCGCAAGGCGCTCACCGAGAACCGCGCGCAGTTCTACCTCGATGTGCCGTCGGGCCCCTTCTACGGCTTCAACCGCGAAGGCGCGAAGGTCAGCGAAGGCCTGATCCGGAACTGGTGGCGCCAGGGCATGATCGGCAGCGCGAAAGCGCAGCTCGACACGATCACGGCCTTCTCGGAAACCGACTTCACCGAAGACCTGAAGGCAATCACGGTCCCCGTCCTCGTCATGCATGGCGGCGACGACCAGATCGTGCCGGTGGACGAAACCGCCCGCCGCGCGGCGACGCTGCTGCCGAACGGCACGCTGAAAGTCTATGACGGACTGTCCCACGGCCTGTTCGCGACCCACCCGGACCTGATCAACGCCGACCTCCTCGCCTTCATCGAAGGTTGATCCCGGCTGACGTCCCGGGCCGCCTGAACAGCGGCCCGGGATCGTCTCTCGGAAATCTCAGAAATCGTACGCAATCCCCTTGCGTTCCCAGTCGCCATAGCGCGTCGGCTCGATCTGTTTCGGACCGCCCGTCTCGCCGTCCGGCAAGGCGGCATCCGCCGCCTTGCGCGCGTCCGCCTCTTCCAGCGCGCGCCGGGCCGCTTCGGGCAAGGCGGCGCGCCGCGCCACCTCTTCAGCGGAGAGCTCCGGGCCCGGATTTGCCAATTCCTGCATCATTTGACACTTCACGTTGCGGTAGGAGTTTCCCATATACCCCGCACGAGCGGATTTGTCCGCGCGTCATGTTACACACCGGTTAGTTTCAAGGAGACATTCCCGCCGATGGGCACTGCCAAGACCTTCACCCTTCTCGCCATCCTGACCGGCCTGTTCGTGGGCATCGGTTACATGGTCGGTGGCAGCGCGGGCATGATCATTGCCTTCGTCGTCGCCGCCGGCATGAACGTGTTCGCCTGGTGGAACTCGGACAAGATCGTCCTGCGCATGCAGGGCGCCGAGGAAGTGCCGCTGGACACGCGCAACCCCATGCTGCGCGCCTTCCGGGAAGATGTCGCCCGCCTCGCCGAACGCGCCGGCCTGCCGGAGCCGAAAGTCTATGTCATCGACACGCCGCAGCCGAACGCCTTCGCCACCGGCCGCGATCCGAACAACGCCGCCGTCGCTGCAACGACCGGCCTCCTCAGCGTGCTGACGCGCGAGGAAGTCGCCGGCGTGATGGCCCACGAACTCGCCCACGTGCAGAACCGCGATACGCTGACCATGACCGTCACCGCCACGCTCGCAGGCGCCATCGGCATGCTGGCCAACTTCGCAATGTTCTTCGGCCCCCGCGACTCGGAAGGCCGCCCCAACCCCATCGCCGGCATCGCGATCATGATCCTCGCCCCGCTCGCCGCCGGCCTCGTGCAGATGGCAATCAGCCGCTCGCGCGAATACGTCGCCGACCGGCGCGGCGCCGAGATCTGTGGCAACCCGCTCTGGCTCGCCTCGGCGCTGGAAAAGATCGAGCGCGGCGCCCGCGCGCAGGTCAATCCGTATGCGGAGCGCACTCCGGCGATGGCACACATGTACATCTCGAACCCGCTGAACGGCCGGGGCGTGGACAATTTCTTCTCGACCCACCCCTCGACCGCCAACCGCGTCGAGGCCCTGCGCCGTCTCGCCGGCGAAATGGGCGTAACCTCCATCCGCGCCGCAGAAACAGCCCCCCGCCGCGCGGCAGGACCCTGGGGTTGAGCCGCGACCTGCCTTCGATCCGCAGCTTCACATGAGCGGCGCCGAATCGCGGCTCGCAGCGGCCGAACTCCTGCACCTGACGCTCGACAAGCGCCGCACGCTGGATGAGGCGATGGTGCTGTCGGAATTCTTCAATGAACTTGAAGGCTCCGACCGTGGCTTTGCCCGCGCCATCGCATCATCTGCGCTGCGCCATCTCGGCTGGATCGACGAGACGGTGCAGCCTTACCTCTCGCGCCCCCTTGCCGCCACGGGGACGGAAATCCGGGCCCTGATCCGCGCCGGCGCGGCGCAGATCTGGTTCCTGGGCGTGGCGCCGCACGCGGCCGTGAACGCGACCGTGGACGCCGCCCGCCTGACGCGCGGCGCCCGCTCCGGCGGCAGCTTCCTCAACGCGGCGCTTCGCCGTGTGTCGGAAGCGCCCCCGCCGGAGAGCCAGCTGCCGCCGGAGAATATCTGGCCGGAATGGCTGCGCGCCGCCCTGACGGACAGTCTGGGTGCGGACGGTGCGCGCGCCCTCGCCGAGGCCCAGCGCGGCGAGCCCGCGCTTCACCTCACCGCCACCCGATCCCCCGAAGCGGTCGCCGCCGGCGTCGGCGGCCCGCGTCTCGCCTCCGGCTCGATCGAGGCGGCGGGCGGCGCCATCGAAGAGCTGCCGGGCTATGCGGAGGGCGACTGGTGGGTGCAGGACCAGGCCGCGGCCCTGCCCGCAAAACTGCTGGGCGTTCAGCCGGGCGAACGCGTGCTCGACCTCTGCGCCGCGCCCGGCGGCAAGACGCTGCAACTCGCCGCCGCCGGCGCCGCCGTCACCGCGCTCGACCGTTCGGCTCCGCGCCTCGACCGGCTGCGCGAAAATCTGGGCCGCACCGGTCTGACCGCGGACATCGTCATCGCTGATGGCGAGACCTGGACGCCGGAAGCCCCCTTTCCGAAAATCCTGCTGGACGCCCCCTGCTCCGCGCTCGGCACCCTGCGCCGCCACCCGGAAGGTGCCTGGATCAAGACCGCCGCCGATGTCGCGCGCTTCCCGGCCGTGCAGGCCCGCCTGCTGGACAGCGCGGCCCGCCAGCTCGCCCCCGGCGGTACGCTGATCTATTGCGTCTGCTCGCCCATCGCCGCTGAGGGCCGCGACGTGGTCAACGCGGCATTGACCAAAGGCACGCTGGTGCGCCGTCCGATCGCGGCTGCCGAATGCCCCGGCTTCGAAGATTGCGTGACACCCGACGGCGACGTGCTGACGCTCCCGAATGCGTCACGCGACTGTGATGCCTTCTATATTTCAAGGCTGGCGCTGGCCTCAAAGTGAACGCAATTCCGAACGAAAGTTCACGTTCCATTCAGGCGGCAAAGCGCTATGTGCGTGCGTCGCAACTATTCAATGCGAAAGGAAATTCGACCATGCTGCAGCTTTCTGCAAACTCGGCCTCGCGGAAGGCCATCGCCGGCGCCCTCGCTGCCCTGACGCTCGCCGTCGCGGGCTGCGCCAGCACCTCGGGTGTGGGCACCTCCTCGACCCGCTCGCTCGGCCAGGCTTCCACCGTCTATTCCGGCGTCGTCACTTCGGCCCGCGAAGTCATCATCAAGCCGGACCGTTCGCTGATCGGCACTGCCACCGGCGCCGTGCTCGGCGGCCTCGCAGGCTCTGAACTCGGCGGCGGCGACAAGGCCCAAACGGCCGGCGCCATCGGCGGCGCAGTGGTTGGCGGCATTGCAGGTAACGCAGCCGGCAAGGCTGTCGGCACCCAGCGCGGCTACGCCTACATCGTCCGCTTCGACAATGGCGACGTCAAGGAGATCATCCAGGGCGCCGACCTCTACATCCAGCCGGGCACCCCGGTCAGCGCCATCGCCGGCGCCGATGGCTGGAAGCTCATCCCCCGGTAAACCGGGCGGAACACACAACAAACGGACAGCCGGCTGCCTTGTGCGGCCGGCTGTTCCCTTTTAGGGATTGTGGATGAGCAAGGTTCTCATTTCTCCTTCGATCCTGTCGGCTGACTTTGCCAAGCTCGGCGAGGAAATCCGCGCCATCGACGGCGCCGGCGCCGACATGATCCATATCGACGTGATGGACGGCCATTTCGTGCCGAACCTGACCTTCGGCCCGCCCATCATCGAGAAACTGCGCCCGCACACGAAGAAACCCTTCGACGTGCACCTGATGATCGCGCCCGTGGATCCCTTCATCACCGCGTTTGCAAAAGCCGGCGCCGACATCCTCACCGTGCATCCGGAGGCCGGCCCCCACCTGCACCGCACGCTGCAGGCGATCCGCGCCGCCGGCATGCGCCCGGGCGTGGCCCTCAATCCCGCCACCCCGGCCAGCGTGATCGAGCCGGTGATCGACGATATCGACCTTGTGCTCGTCATGTCCGTGAACCCCGGTTTCGGCGGCCAGAGCTTCATCACCAGCCAGCTGAAGAAGACCGAACAGCTGCGCCGGATGATCGACCAGACGGGGCGCGACATCATCCTCGAAATCGACGGCGGCCTGAATGCCGAGACCGCACCGAAAGCCATCGCCGCCGGGGTGACCGCGATCGTTGCCGGCTCCGCCGTCTTCCAGGGTGGGCCTTCCGCCTATGCCGAGAATATCCGGGCCCTGCGCCCGAAAGTCCGGGTGTGAGTAGCGTGTAGATTTGGACGGCGAAGACTTGTCAGACATCAGCGGAGAGTTCCAGGCAGATCGTACACGGACGAGCAGCGATGACGCCGCGCTCTGGCGCCGCTTCCGGGGCGCGGCCGGTGAGGACGCGAAAGTCTCCACGCTCCAGAAGCTGAAACTGACCGGCCACGGCCCGGACACCTTCAGTCTCCACCTTCAGAACATGGCCCCCGCCGATGACCGGCGCGGCGACGCGCTGATGCGCGACATCTGGCGGATCGGCCAGCAACGCATCACCTTGCAGCCCGGCCAGCCGCCCTGGTCCTTGGAGATGCCCTCCCGCCACTTCGCCGACCGTATCCACCGGTTCGGCTGGGCGCCGGACCTGCTCGCGCAGGGCGAGGCCGGAAGGGCGCGCCTGATCGCGCTGACCGATGACTGGACGCAGAGATTCGGCAAGTTCCACGGCTTTGCCTGGCGCATCGAGCCGACGGCCAGCCGCTGCTGGAACTGGCTGCGCTGCGGCCCTGCCCTCCTCGAAGCCGGAAGCGCCGAGGCCCGCACCGCGCGGGTGGACAGCCTCGCCCGGCAGCTGCGCTACATCAACGAGACCATTGCCTCCGCGCATGATCCGAAATCCCGCTGGCTGGGCGCCGTCGTGCTCGTCGCCAATGCCCTCTGCCTGCGCGCCGGCTCCGGTCTCGGCGACGCCCTCGAGCGCCTCGAATCCGAATGCACGGCGCAGATCCTCCCCGATGGCGGCCACGTCACCCGCAGCCCCACCCACCTCCTCTCCTCGCTCATCCATCTGCAAACGCTCGCCGACGCCCTTGAGCGCGCCGGCCGGCCCGTGCCGGACTGGATGGACAAGTGGACCTCCCGCATGGGCGCCATGCTCGCCTCCTTCCAGGCAGGGGACGGCGGCCTCAACACCTTCCATGACGGCGACGAGTCGCGCGCCGAAGTGGTGAACGCCGCCCTCGCCCGCCTGCCCGCCCCGCCGCGCAGGTTCATGTTCGCGCCGAAGTCCGGCTTCCAGAAAGTCGAGAAGGGCGGCCTGCGCCTCGTGCTCGATTGCGGCGAGGCCCCGCCCCGCCCCTTCGGCGACCATGCCCGCGCCGGCGCCCTCGGCTTCGAACTCTCCGACGGCCCGGCCCGCCTCGTCACCTCGTGCGGCTTCTCCGCCGAGGTCAATGTCGACTGGCAGGCCGCCGTCCGCCGCACCTCCGCCCACTCGACGCTCATCCTCGGCGGGCGCGATTCGGGCGTCTTCATCGCCAATGACGAGACCCGCCTGCGCGCCCTGATCGGCCCGGACGGCATCGCCGCCAAGCGCCTCGAGGAGGCCGCCGAGATCTGGCTCGACGCCCAGCACGCCGGCTACAAGGCCGCCTACGGCCTGCTGCACCGCCGCCGCATCTTCATCTCCGGCGAGGGCGACCGGCTCACCGGCGAGGACTCCCTCGTCCGCCCGATCGCCCAGGCCGCCAGCGACGACAAGAAGACCATCCCCTTCGAGATCCGCTTCCACCTCCACCCCACCGTCACCGCGATGATGGGCAAGGATGCCATCCGCCTGATGAGCGAGACCGGCCAGATCTGGCGCTTCCGCACCAGCCATGACGGCGCCCGCCTCGAGAAGACCATCTACCTCGCCCGCGGCATCGCCGAGACGCCCGAGCAGATCGTGCTGTCCGGCTTTGCCGACCCCAACGGCGACGGCAGCCAGCCCCCCAACTGCGTGCGCTGGGCCTTCGTCCGCGAGGCCTGAGGTGCGCTCACCCATCTTGTCATCCCGGCGAAAGCCGGGACCCAGACTTCAAACGTATCGGAGCTGGCGCTGGGTCCCGGCTTTCGCCGGGATGACAGGAATCTCCTGTCCTACGCAAACCATCGCGCCCGCTTGACCCCCGTGCCCTCCGTGATAGGCCCCGCCCGAGCCTTCAGGAGACGTCATGACCCAGCCGCTGAAAATCCGCCGCGCCCTGATCTCCGTCTCCGACAAGACCGGCCTCGTGGGTCAAGCCGAACGCCTGCGCTCCCACGGCGCCGACCTCATCTCCACCGGCGGCACCTCGAAAGCCCTCAAGGACGCCGGCCTCCCCGTCATGGATGTCGCCGACCTCACCGGCTTCCCCGAAATGATGGACGGCCGCGTCAAGACGCTCCACCCCGCTGTCCATGGCGGCCTCCTCTTCCTGCGCGACAACCCCTCGCACGTCGCCGACGCCCGCACCCACGGCATCGCCCCGATCGACCTCATCTACGTCAACCTCTACCCCTTCGAGGCCACCGTCGCCTCCGGCGCCGACTTCGAAACCTGTATCGAGAACATCGACATCGGCGGCCCCGCCATGCTTCGCGCCGCCGCGAAAAACGGCGCCTTCGTCGCCTGCTGCACCGACACGGGAGACGTCGACGCCGTCCTCGCCGAACTCGACAGCAATGGCGAAGTCTCCCCCGCCACGCTCCGCCGCCTCGCCGCCAAAACCTACGCCCGCACCGCCGCCTATGACGCCGCCATCTCCCGCTGGTACGCCGCCCAGAACGGCGAGACCGCGCCCGACTGGGCCCCCATCGGCGGCCGCCTCCAGCAACCCCTGCGCTACGGCGAAAACCCGCACCAGAACGCCGCCGTCTACGTCACCGGCGAGAAGCGCCCCGGCGTTGCCACCGCGCGCCAGCTGCAGGGCAAGGAA
>JAIXRO010000013.1 GCA_027485145.1 Hyphomonadaceae bacterium
ACTTCCGGATAGACGAGGAAGCCATCGCCCCAGCTCTGGTGTTTCGCGGCGATGACAAAGGCGCCCGACGGCAGGCGGCTACGCCCGCGGACGTCCTTGCGGATGCCGGCGATGAGGCGAAGCGCCAGGTTCATGGCGCGCGTATAGCTCTTGATGATGGCCCGGACCGGCCCATGACCGGGCCAGGCCAGGAATGGCAAGGACGCGAGAATGTAGAAAACAGAGAGAGCGTAGTAGACGATCTGGAAAAGGCTGCCGCGCATTGAAGGATGCTCCGTAGGCGAAGGATCAGGTCGATTTCAACACAGCCAGCACGGCCCGCGCGAGCGCTGGGGCATGCTGGGACAAGGGACCGGGAAGCCGGTTGTAGATCTTGTTCTGTCCGGCCTGCATCACCACGCCGAGCGCCATCGCGGCCTTGAGGGCGGGGTCTCCTTTCGGGATCGCGCCGGCCTCCATCAGCCCACTGATGATGCGCTCCGTTACCGAGACAGGGTCGTCCTCGCGGCGCTTGTCATAGGGCAGGTAGCGGTTGAGGGAGACGAGATGGAACGAGAAGAGCAGGAAGTCCTCGTCCGCCAGATTGCAGTAGGCGGTGACGGCGGCATGTACCTTGGCATCCAGGCTGCCCGTGCCGGTC
Organism: Hyphomonadaceae bacterium; assembly: GCA_027485145.1. Classification (GTDB taxonomy): domain Bacteria; phylum Pseudomonadota; class Alphaproteobacteria; order Caulobacterales; family Hyphomonadaceae; genus Hyphomonas. Next base: position 641 of record JAIXRO010000013.1, read on the forward strand.
AAGGCTTCGGCCAGCAGTTGCGAGAGGCGGTTGTGCGTTTCCTGGAACAGGGAGAGGGCCAGCTCGTCCTTGCCCTTGTAATGGCGATACAGCGCGCCTTCGGACACGCCGGCCTTGTCCGCGATCTCGCGCGTCGTGGCGGCGTCCACGCCCTCATGGATGAAAAGCTTCAGCGCAGCGCGCTCGATCTTCGGCTTGGCGTTGCGCACGCGCGGCTTCTTGTCGGGCTGTTTCGGGGTCAGGGTGGCAGGGCGTGCCATGTCAGGCGTCTCCGTTTGGATCGCATTCATGTAGCAGCAGTTTGCGCCTTTTGCAAGTGATTATTCGCTCACTCGATGGGTCAGTTCGTAAAGTTTCCGGTAACCAGTGTATTGCCGAGGATTGGCTCTGGCTTCCGGCGAAGAAAGGCCGGGAGACGTGTCAAGAAGCGCATGCCGGCTATGGCTGGCGCAATGCCTCAGGCCAGAACGTCGATCCGGTAGCTCTCGATCACCGTGTTCGCGAGCAGCTTCTCACACATTTCCTTGACGCGCTTTTCGGCGTCCGGCTTCGACACGCCGTCGCCGAGTTCCAGCTCGATCACCTTGCCCACGCGGGCGGCTTCGACTTCCTTGTAACCCATGCGGGCGAGGGTATCAGCAACCGCCTTGCCTTGCGGGTCCAGCACGCCGGATTTCAGCGATACGTGTACGACGGCCTTCATTTGCTGCCCCCGGTGAAGTTCACCACGTTGTCCGTGTCGCCCGATTCCTTGAAGATCCCAAGGCGGCGCGCGACTTCGGCATAGGCCTCGGTCACCCCGCCGAGATCGCGGCGGAAGCGGTCCTTGTCGAGTTTCTCGCCGGTCTTGTAGTCCCACAGGCGGCAGCTGTCCGGGCTGATCTCGTCGGCCAGCAGGATGCGCGGCATGTCGTGGTCATTCTCGAAATAGCGGCCGAACTCCAGTTTGAAGTCCACGAGGCGGATGCCGGCACCCGCAAACAGGCCGGACATATAGTCATTCACGCGCAGGGCGAGCGCGATGATGTCGTCATATTCCTGCGGCGTGGCCCAGCCGAAGGCGGCGATGTGCTCTTCGGACACCATCGGGTCGTGCAGGGCGTCGCTCTTGTAGTAGAATTCCACAAGCGGGCGGGGCAGCTGCTGGCCTTCGGGCATGCCAAGTCGGGTCGACAGCGAGCCAGCGGCGATGTTGCGCACCACGACTTCGAGCGGAATGATCTCGACCTTGCGGATCAGCTGCTCGCGCATGTTGAGCCGGCGGATGAAGTGGGTCGGGATGCCGATGGCGCTGAGCTGGGTCATGATGAACTCGCTGATGCGGTTGTTCAGCACGCCTTTGCCGTCGAGCACGGCCTTTTTCTGGGCGTCGAAGGCCGTTGTATCGTCCTTGAAGTACTGGATCAGCGTGCCGGGTTCCGGCCCCTCGTAAAGGATTTTCGCTTTTCCCTCATAGACGATGCGCCGTTTGCTCATCTTATCCGGCCCTTCCTGCAGTCCCTGGGGCGTATTTGCCGGACGGAATCGCCTGGCACCGTCCCTGAAGGCCGGACTGTTACGCCAATCCGGCGGCAGAAACAATTATTGCGAACACAGGCCCGGCGCACCTATATGACCCCGGCAACGCTAACGCCTGATGCAGAAAAGGGTATTTCCATGAGCTCATTCGATGATCGTGAACGCGCCGAAGAAGCCCGCTATGCGATGGACCAGCAAACCCAGATGCGCGTGACCGCCCGCCGCAACAAGCTGCTTGGCCTGTGGGCGGCCGGTCTCATGAAGCTGGGCGGCGATGAAGCGGAAGCCTATGCCAAGAGCGTGGTGATCGCCGATCTCGAAGAAGCGGGCGACAATGACGTGATCCGGAAGATCCTGGCCGACCTTTCGGCGGCCGGCGTCACGGTCAGCGAGAGCCAGGTCAAGGAAGAGCTTGCGAGGCTGCTGCCGGTTGCCCGGGACGAAGTGGCCCGCGACGTCAAGAAGTAGGCTGGCCGTGCGGCTCGGGGCTTAACCAGCCTCGTAGGTGTCGCTGCATTTCGGGGTGTCATGCCCGAGCGGCGTAAACGACACACAGTTGAACTGCGCGCCGGCGCCGTCGCGGAACAGCGGCGGGCCGTGCCATCCGGCCATTTGCGGGATGCCCGTCCAGGCGCTGAACATTACCTTGCCCGGATGTGAGGGGATGCCCTTGTCGCCAACTTCGGTTGCGTAGACCGGCTCGCCATCGACGAACCAGGTGATGCCGTCGGGGCGCCATTCGAAAGCATAGAGGTGCGGCGCGGCGGCTGCGTCGAACGGCAGGTCAAAGGTCGCCGGTTTGATCTTCCGTCCGTTCTTGAAATAGTTGAAGTGGATCTTGGTCGTATCCGAGCCGAGGAACTCGATATCGATCTCGTCGTGGGGGTCGCCGAAGGGCGCGCCGGTGAAAGTGAAAAAGGCCGTGACAAGGCCCGAGCCGCGCGCCGGTTGCATGATCGTTTCGTAGCGGCCGTAGCCGAAATGCTCCCCGGTTTTCATTTCCGCTGCCGTGTAAGGCTGCGAGCGTCCTTTCGCGCGGCGCACTTCGAGAAAGGAGCCCCCGTTGCGAGGCTGGATGTTCTCCGGCAGCCAGTCGCCGCCATAGAAACTGCCCGAATTGCCATGATTTGAAGCCTCGAAGACGGCATCGGCAAGCGGCGCGTCGAGCCGGGTGACGAAGCCGCCGTTGCGGGGTTTCGGCGCCGGCGCCCAGGGTTTCAGGCCATCCGGCAGGGGGACCGGCGCGGGGCGGACCCAGGGGTAGAAGTCCGGGGCTTTGGCCGCTGCCACAGGGCCGGTAGCCCGGGAAACTGTTGCAATCTGGGCCGTTTGCGGCAGCGCCGTTGCCGTTGCCAGGCAGACTGCAACCAGCACCGCTGCCACGCAACTGGCCGCAATCCGGGCCTTGGCGGACCGGAAAGGGGTTTGCGACCGGGATGCAGACGAAGCGAGGAGACGCGGCATGACGAGACCTTCTTGTTAACCCGCCTTGCCGAGCAAGATTCGCGCCACAGGAGACTAATCTTCAAGCCGCCGTGCCGCCTCCCGTGGGCGGCGTTGCGAGCGCAGCCCGGTTGCGCATCATGAACAGGGGCACCGAACCGATCGGCGTGACGGCCCAGTCGAGGGGTTGATCATGCGGTTCGGACGGCATCCGATCAATCTGCTGTGCGGCGTAGGCCAGCGCACAGGCGAAGGCACGGCCTTTGGTGCGCAAGGCGGCCAGCGCCCGGTCGTAGTGGCCCCGGCCATAGCCGAGCCGGTTGCCGAACGTGTCGAAGGCCAGCAGCGGGGTCAGTACCAGGGTAGGCACGGCTTCCGGGGCATCCTCCGGCGGCTCCAGCAAGCCGAAGCCCCGGCGCTCGAGCTGTTCACCGGGGGCCCAGAGCCGCCAGCTGATGGTCCCCTCGGGCGTCATGCGCGGCAGGCAAGTCTCGGCTCCAGCCCGAACGAGACGCTCCACGAGTGGCATCGGATCGATTTCTTCGTTGATGGGCACGTAGGCCGAAACGACTGGGCCATAGCGCTCCAGCAGTTTCATCGGGAAGATGGCGGCAAGCTTCTGGGCCGCATCCGGGTCGCGCGCCTCGGCTTCAGCGCGCAGCGTGCGCATGCGGTGGCGCAGGGTTGTCTTGTCGTCTTCGAGGCTCATGGGGTCTTGTAGCGGGCCAGGGCAGCGCCGTCACCGAGGAAGGGACACAAGAACCGCAATCGCCGCCGGGCACATTTCACTCCCGTCGACCTAGATGCTAGGTGGGCGCCAGATGAGCCGAGGCCACAGCCCCGACCAGAATGCCAGCTCCCTGACGGTAAGTAAGGTCGCTGGAGATCAGTCCCTTGCGAGCGTCGCAGCCCTTGTGAACCCTCAATGTAGTCATCCGCAGCCTTGCTGGGAAGGGCCATCGCCTCAAAGGTTCAGGTCGATGGCATAAATGAGCGTGCGCTGCAGTTCGGAGAAGTTGTTGTCCGAGACGATCCAGAGGCGGACATTGCCGTCCGGCAACGACTGTGCCGCGAGGCCTTCGAAGTTGTCGGTCATGACCGGACGCGAGAGCGCGATGCGCTCGTCGTCGCCGGGGCCCCAGGTCAGAACGCTGCGTACGCCGCGCACGGGGTCGAACGCGCGGTAGAGAAAAATGTCGCGGCTGGTGCCGTCCGGCCGAGCAGCGCTGTCCATGGCAACAAGCGCGAAACCGGAGGGGTTCGACGCTCTCTGACCCGTCCAGTCAGCGGCGCCGCCGGCGAGGATTTGGCCGAGGGGCGACCGCCCATCCGGCGCGGCTTCGAAGCCGAACTCGAGACCGCCGCCGCCAGACAATCTCAGGGCTTCCGGACCTTCATTGGGATCAATGACCTTGCCTTCGAGCGCGCCGGGCAAGGCCGCGATTTCCACAGCTTTCGCTCCGGCGCCGCAGGTGCCGATCGCGAAGGCTGAAACGCGGAAATCACGCTCGAAACTGACGAACGCAATGCCATCCCGAACGGCGAGGCCCTCGGCATCGTTCTCGGCCTTGCCCGACAATAGCTGACCATCGGGCCCGCGCATGTAGCCGATCGCGGCGGCGGAGGGCGCCTGCGCGCTGAGGGCCAGTTTCACCCAGCCGCCGGCGTCCGTCACCGCAAGCAGCGCCCCGTCATCCTCAACGGCGAGGCCGGACAGGCCGCCGAAGTTCGGGTCCGTCGAGGTCAGCTCCCAGCCGCCGGCGAGTTTTGCGCCAGTCGGTATGCGCTCCGACAGGACTTCGGTTTGGCGTGCATTCAGCGGCGTGACGGTGAGGTCCAATGGCAACAGGCCCCGCATCGGTGCGCCGCCGTCGGCGCAGGAGGCGTCGCGGATCGCGCCGGCAGCGGGCTCGAAATTCCACAAGGACGGCGCGGCGGCGCCCGCAACCGGGGCCACCGGGGCTGTCTCGGCCTCGGGGCCGGAAGCGGCGCAGCTGAGGACCGAAAACAGGCTGACGACGATCGGCCAGAAAATTGTGCGCTTCATGGCGTGCCCTTGGTGCATTCGATAACCGGCCTGCGGGGTCGCATCCGGTTGCGACGAAGGGAAGACAGAACTCTGACCTTTTCGTGAATCAATTGGGATGCTCGCACTGGATTTAGATTCCGAACTCTTCCAAAAGTTGCAGATGAGTCAGATTCCGCTTGCCCGGCGTTCGCCGATTCCGCCCGAAAACTGCAATCTCGCCCGCACGATCGAGATCGTCGGGGATCGCTGGACCTTGCTGATTCTGCGGGCGGCGCTGTACGGCGTGCGCCGGTTTGACGATTTCCAGGCTGAGCTCGGTTGCCCGCGGACCGTCCTGTCCGGCCGGCTCAAGATTCTCGTGGACGCGGGGCTGCTCACCAAGAAAGCCTACAAGGTTCCCGGTAAACGGGCGCGACCGGAATATGTGCTCTCCGCGATGGGCCTGTCGCTTCGTCCGATCCTGATCGGCCTCACACAATGGGGAGACGTCTGGCTGGGCAAGGGTGAGCCGCCGCCGATCTCATTCACCAAGGCCGGATCCAAGACGGCGATTCGCGCGGCTTTCGTGGATCCCGAAGGGCGCGAAGTGCGTCCCGACCAGATCCGCGCGGTCCTGAGAGGATAGCGGCGCCTGGTCGGGGGGCCGGATTGTTTTTGGCCCTTGCAATGCACCGGCCTTGCGATTATTCCCACCGCTCTGACGGTCTTGGCCGGTCAGCGCACTTCCGGATGCGGGCGTAGCTCAGTGGTAGAGCACAACCTTGCCAAGGTTGGGGTCGAGAGTTCGAATCTCTTCGCCCGCTCCAGAAAAGCTCATGACATCGAATGTGAACCAACAGCCCTGCGGGGCTGTTTACGTTCAGTCTCCAGAGATTAGCCTGGTTTCCAACGGTCTTTCGCGGGCCGTGCTTCAGGTTGCGACCGGTTGCTCTTCCGAAGCGCCTTCGACCTGGCCGTCCTTCAGCGTGATACGGCGCGTGCACCGGGCGGCGACCTGTTCGTCATGCGTGCAGATCAGGAAGGTCGCCTTGTCCTCACGGTTCACTTCCCGCATCAGGTCGAGCACCTGCTGGGCCGCGACGCGGTCAAGGCTTCCTGTGGGTTCGTCAGCGAAGATCAGTTCCGGTTTGTTCATCAGGGCGCGCGCGATGGCCACACGCTGTTTCTGCCCGCCCGACAGCCGGGTCACCCGGAAATCCAGACGATCTGACAGGCCGACCCGGGCCAGCAATTCGCGCGCGCGCTGCCTCATCGCGGGCGTGATGCCGCCCGCGGGGGCAGCTGCGGGGAAGGCAACATTCTCGGTGGCGGTAAAGTCCGGCAACAGATGATGAAACTGGAAGATGAAGCCGAGGCGCGCGTTGCGGAACTCGGCGCGTTCGGCGTCCGACAATTGATCCACCCGTTGCCCGGCAATTGTGATCGTTCCGGTCGTCGGCCGCAGGAGCAGTCCGGCGATTGACAGGAACGTCGACTTTCCGGATCCGGACGCGCCCAGCAGTGCAACCAGTTCGCCGGGCTCGAGCGTCACGTCGACATTCCTGAGGACTTCGGTGAATGCGTCGCCGTTGCGGAACGTCATGCCGATGGCGCGCGCCTCGAGAACACTGCTCATTGCTGGATGGCCTCCAGCGGATCGAGGCGCGCGGCTGACCGCGCCGGAATGACGGACGCCAGAACGGCGCCAAGAGTCGTCAGCAGGAACACCGCAACATAGCCGCCTTCGAACCGCGCGACGGGCAGGATCATGATCCCGTCGGCATCGGTCAGCGTTGCAAGCCATGAGCAAAGCGCAAATCCGCTGACACATCCGATGGCGGCGCCCACCATGCCGATCATGAGGCCCTGAAGCACGAAAACGGCGGCGATGAACGCGCTTGAGACGCCAAACGCGCGCATGATGCCGATTTCGCCGCGCCGCCGATTGGCGGACAGGCTCAATGCGCTCGCGATGCCGACCAGAACCGAGATCAACGAGAATACCTGGATCAGCGTACCCGTCCGGGCCTGGGCGGTCAGCGCGCCTTCGAGGTTGGCGTTCTTCTCCTGCCAGGGAGTCGCGCGAAGACCCGTCGCCTCGTGCAGGAAAGCTGCAATTTCCCGGGCGCGGCCCGGTTCTTCCAGCTTGACTTCGATGTTCGTCAGGCCTTCCGGCAGGGCGAAAAGCGGGCGAGCCGTCTGGAGGGAGAGGTACGCAACTTTCTCGTCAAGCGCTTGCAGGCCGGTCCGGAAAACGCCGCGCACCGTCAGTAGACGGTCAATTCCGCGATCCGTGCGGAAAAGGACGGGCTGGCCGGACGAAAGCCCGAGGTTCTCGGCGAGCCCTACACCGATCAGGATTCCGTCCGCCCCCAGATTGGAGTTGCCACTGGTGATTTCCGTACTGATCGGCGCGATAGCGTCGAGAAAGGCCGGATCGATGGCCGTCACGGCGACAGGGGCTACAGCTTCACCTTTCACAAGGAATGCACTGCCGGAGATTTGCGGACTGATGGCCGAGACCGAGGGCTGGCTGCGCAGCAATGCGACCGCCGGTTCCCACGCGCGGATCTGGCGGCGCTGAAACGTCGATACGATTGCCACCGAAGCCAGTTCGGCGTCAGGGCTGGGCAGGACCCGCGCGACGCGCGTTTCCGGCTCCAGTGAAATGTGTGAGCTGTTGGCGGTGACGTCATCCGTCAAGCGGATTGCGAGGCCCTCGATTAACGCCGTGATGAAGACGAAAGCCGTAACCCCGAGCGCGACTCCCGAAATCAGGAGTGCAGTCTGGGCGGGATTCGAAAACAGGTATCGGCGCGCAACCGTCAACGCGAACACGGGGGCTAACCTTCCGGCGGCGGCGCGGCGGATACCGCTCGCGCGCGCACCTTGGCAGACAGGCTTGTCTCGCCGGGCGCCAGCACGACCCGGTCACCGCTGGCAAGGCCATTTTCGACGATCGCGCTTTGCGACGGCCAGTCCGCAATCTCGATCGCCCGACGCTGAACGGTGCCGTCCGGAGCGACCACAAAGACACTTGGCTGGGTTGTCGCATCCATGACCGCCTCGCGCGGGACAATAATCCCGGCCTCGCGCCGCTCGACGACGATCGTGATGTCCACGGAACGTCCCAGCGGAACGTCCATCTCCTCAACCGGTACGAGCTTGATCTGACGCCCGCCCGTCGAGGAATCGACCCGCGGCGAGATTTCCGAGAGCCAAACCGGGAAAACGGCGTCTGACCCTGAGAGGGCCGCCCGAGCGGACATGCCAGGCTTAAGGACGTCGCCGTAGGCTTCATCAATGTCGGCCTGAAGTTCGAGGCCGCCCATCGAACCCAGTTGGAAGAGGGTCGTCTCCGGCGAAATCACCTGGCCATTGTCAACCGGGCGCACCAGCACAACGCCGGCCATCGGTGCACGGATGGTGAACTCGCCGCTGCGCGCGCTTGCGGCGAGCCGCTCGGATTTTGCAACGTCCAGTCCTGCCTGGGCCGCCTGAAGAACCGCGCGCGCTTCATCGAGCGCTGCCGGAGAGGCGACGCCGCGATCTGCCAGCGTTCGGGTTCGATTGAACACCAGTTCTGCCCGGGTCACTTCAGCCCGTGCGGCGCGCTCCCTTGCGCTGCCAGCGTCGGTTTGTGCCTGCTCGATGTCGGACTGGATCGTCGCGAGCGGCGCGCCTTTCTCCACGATGTCTCCGTCGTCACGGAACAGACCGGTAATCTGACCGGCATTGGGGGATCTGACGTCCAACAGGTTTTCCGGCCGGACCCGGCCGACGACGGACAGCGTGATCTCGACCGCGCCGGGTTGAATTTCGATGACGGCCACTTCCGCAGGTCGCAGCAACCACCAGCCGAGCGCGGCGATAAGGACGCAGCCCAGCAGCGCTCCCGCGATGATCAGCCGGCGCCGCCGATCCGCGGACAGATTCGCGATCATGCCTTTGCGCAGATCAGGCTCTGCAGGCGGTATCGGGGCAGGGGAACTGGGTCCTTCCGTCATCCCGAGTGTCTTTCAAATCCATCACGCAAAGAACATTGCCCTGCCGGACGTGCCTCGGCCCGGAGACGCCGCTTAGCACTCTTCCTCCAGCCAATTGCGTGTCTTCGCTTCGTGGGCGAGCGGTCCAGCGCAAGTTCGTCTGCCGCTCTCACAGGCGCCGCTTGCGTCACCCCGCGGGCGCAACCGCAATCCACACTTCGTTGCGGCGCATGAACCAGAGCGTCCAGGGCGGGTCGTCGCGGGCGAGCGACGCATCCCCTTCTCCAGTGAGGTTCTGGCGTTGCATGAAGGCTTTGAGCGCTTCGGTCCTGCGGTCTACCTCCGCCACCTTTGCCAACCCTGAAAAGCGGACCACGGCGTAACGCTGCGATGGCACGGGGATAAGTTGAACGCGTGGGTCATTGGGTGTGGGAAGGCTTTCAAGCGTGTACGTGCTCGGCATGGTGAAGCGAACCGTCCATGCCCCGTCACTGCCGGATTGTGTGACCGGCGCTGTCATCGCAATCTTTTCTCCCGTTGCGCGTTTTTGAACGACCGGCGCCGTCATTGCGATGCTTTCGCGGCCGGTGTTGCCGCCAAAGATATAGTCCGCAAGCAGTTTGAAACCTTCGGCCGAGGCTTCGTCGCGGCTGCCGGTGACGTTCACTTCTGCGACGATGAAGGCGGGGTAATCGCGCACTTCAAAGTCAGCCTCTTTCGTCACCACGGTGTAGGCAATGTCTTCGTCCGCCATGGCGGCCCCTCCGAAAAAGACCAGCGCGCAAATCAGGATCAGTAATGTCAATCGCATGTCGGGTGAACGTGTGAGCCCTTGAATTGGTTCCAATGTTCAGCGTCGATAGCACATCTCCAGCATTCGATCAGGCTTCGCTTGGGTAATTGCCGATCCTTTCACCGGGCCGTATTCGGGACGTACGGTCAGGGTCTGCGAGCACCCGCTCCGCGCCAACGGAGACACCCAAATGAAGGGCTACATCACGAACGACCTCGAGGAACTCGTCGAGGAAAATCGCGACTTCCGCCGCACGCTCTACACCGGAAAGCACTTGCAACTCGTGCTGATGTCGCTTCGTCCGGGTGAGGACATTGGCGAAGAGATCCATGCGGACAATGACCAGTTCTTCCGTGTCGAACAGGGCAGCGGGGAAGTCTGGATCGATGGGGTCGCCTCGAAGATCGGCAAGGATCACGCGATCATCGTCCCCGCCGGTGCGCGCCATAACATCGTGAATACAGGCAGCGAGGCACTTCGGCTCTATACCCTATACGGCCCGCCAAAACACCATGTCGGCGTCGTTCGCGTCACCAAGGCAGACGCCCTCGCACCGGCCATGGCCGAAGAGTTTGATGGCGTGACCACGGAATGAGCCCGCGGCCGGGGCCAAGCCGGCGCAACCTGTTGATCGGTGCGGGCGTGCTCGCGGTGGCCGGGGCAGGTGTGTCGTATTCCGAGTTGGAGCACATGGGCTCGATGACGGACTACAACGCCTCCGTTGCAGGTGCCCGGCGCGCCCTCGCGGCGCAGCCGGAAATGCGCGAATTCATCCGCTACGCCACGCTCGCGCCGAACGGGCACAACACCCAGCCGTGGCGCTTTCAGGCCAGCGCGGAGGCCATCACCATCCGACCGGATCTGACGCGCCGAACCCCGGTCGTCGATCCGGATGACCATCACGTGTTCGTCAGCCTGGGCGCTGCCGCTGAAAATCTTTGCGTCGCTTGTGCTGCGCGCGGACGCCCCGGCGAAACGACGTTCAACCCCGCGGGAGAGGGAGAGATCGAATTTGCGTTCGGCGCTGACCGCGCGCCTGAGCCTGCGCTTTTTGACGCGATCCCCCTCCGCCAATCGACCCGCTCGGACTATGATGGCCAATCGGTTTCCGTCAGCGATCTCAAACTTCTGGCCCAGGCTGCGGCCATGCCGGGTGTTGATCTGGTATTGATAACAGACAGAACACAGATGGGCCGGGCGCGCGATCTTGTGATGGCGGGCAACAGCGCTCAACTCTCCGATCCTGCCTTCGTCCGTGAGCTGAAGTCGTGGATACGCTTCAATCCACACAGCGCCATGGTCAAGGGCGACGGCCTGTTTTCGGTGGCGAGTGGCAACCCGTCGCTGCCGGACTGGCTCGGTCCGTCGCTGATCGGACTGGTCCTGAAGCCGAAGTCGGACAATGAAAAGTATGCGCGCCAGATTGCTTCTTCAGCCGGCCTTGCCGTGTTCGTCTCGGCGCGAGCAGACAAGGAGCATTGGGTGCGCGCCGGTCGGGCGTCCCAGCGGTTCGCCCTGCAGGCCACCGCGCTCGGGATGAAGCTCGCCTACCTGAACCAGCCGGTTGAAGTCGAAAACCTGCGGTCTGATCTGGCCGCGCTCGCCGGCCTTTCAGGACGCCGCCCGGATATCCTGATGCGATTCGGCTATGCGCCGGTGCTCCCGTATTCCGCGCGCCGCTCTGTCGACGCCGTTCTGGCGTGACTCCCGCCGACCGGCTTGGGATCCCGGCCGCCGGGCGAGCCCGTCCCGGCAACCTCCGGACCGATCAAATGATGCCCACCTCCGCGAGCTCGATTCCGGCCATTCTCGCGTTCATCGTTCTGGCTTTCGTTTTCTCCTGGAGTATCGGGCTCGCGGGCGCGACGATACGGCCACATTTGCCCTTACTCGCCGCCGCATTGATGATGCTTGCGGGCTTCGGGCCAAGACTTGCGGGAGTCATAACGGTTGCCGTCTTTGGCGGCCGCGCCGCACTTCGCAAATGGATCGGTCGCTGCATGAATTGGCGTGTAAGGCGGCGTTGGTTTCTGCTCGCCTTCTTCGTGCCTCCAGCACTTATGGTCTGCGCGCAGGCGGTTCATGTGGCGATGGGTGCCGAGCTGCCGTCATTCCCGGCCTCGCATCAGATTCCGCTCGCGATAGCAAACTTCGGTCTGGTCCTGTTGGTCGGCGGTCCGCTCGGCGAAGAGTTCGGCTGGCGTGGGTATCTCACGCCGGCGCTCACCCGACTTATGAACTGGCGGATGGCGAGCCTTGTGGTCGGAATTGTCTGGGGCTTGTGGCACCTGCCGTTGTTCCTTTTGCCAGGAACGGTGCAATCGCAAATGGCGATCCCAGTTTTCCTGATGAACGTCCTCGCCGGTGCCGTCCTGTTCGGATGGCTGTTCGAGCGAAGCCAGGGCAGCATCCTGCCGGCACTTGTACTGCACACGTCGCTCAACGCATGGGCGGGACTACTCGCCATGGTGCCTACAGTCGAGACGAACAGACCTTACGTCCTCGTTACAGGGCTTCTCGTGCTTGTGGCTTCGGCGCTGATGCTCGCACCAGACGGTAAGAAAGTTGGGGACGCGCGCCGTTTGCGGTAGCCTGAATTGCACACACTGGGTGCGTTGGAGCGCGGTGCCTTCGAAAGCCCTTCGACGGCCGGAACGGGCGCCGCGCCTCAGCTGGCGCGGTCCAGGCGATCGGCTTGCAGCGAAACGAGTTCGGGCCTGCCGATCCAGTAGCCTTGAATCTGGTCGCAGCCAAAGGACGCAACAAGCGCGGCGGTCTCGGCGCTCTCGATGCCCTCGACCGAACAGACGATGCCCAGGTCGTGCGCAAGCGCGACGGTCGCTCGCATGATCTTTTCGGTGACCGCGCGTTCTCGCAGGTCACCCACAAAAGCCTGGTCAAGCTTGATCTTGTCGAGTGGCAAGCGGTCAAGCACGGCGAGCGAGGAATAACCTGCACCAAAGTCATCGAGCACAACCTGAAATCCGAGCTTTCGCGCTTCATGCAGGACGGCGCAGTTCTGCTCCATGTCCCTGAAAGCAACCTGCTCGGTCACTTCAAGTTCAATGCGCTGGGGTGACACGCCGTGACGGGCAATGATCGCACTCAGCCTCGCGAGAAACAGCCGGGAGGTCAGCTGCGATGGTGAGACGTTGATTGCCAGCGACCAGTTGGTTCCCGCAACCACGGGCAAGGCCTGGCTCATGGTTGACCACAGCATGTCATTGAGCAGACCAAGGCGCTCTGCAATCGGAATGAAATCGTTCGGCGCGGGGTCTCTCGGAAACCCGCTATCGGGCCACCGGGCGAGAAGCTCCATCGAGACGATCTTTCCGTCGCGGGCCGAAACGATGGGTTGGAGCGCTGCGCGGATCCGGCCGGCTGGCAGGGCCTGGCGCAACGCAATCTCGATTGCCGAGGATGCTAGCGCGGCGGAGTCCACCACTTCGTCAAACTCGACGACGCCAAGCCGTTCAACCTTGGCCCGGCGCATGGCGACATCGGCCGCGTGGAAGGTTTCAGACATGCCCATCGCCTTTGCGCCGGGTCCGACCCAGCCGATGGACGCACCAACGGAAACATGTCCGACTTCGGAATAGATCGACGCGGTCAGGCGTTCGTGAAGGGCGTGCATCCTTCGGTCCGCTCCGTCCACCCCCTTCGGAAGGGATATCAGCACCGCAAACTCATCGCCGCCGAAGCGCGCTGCCGCAATAAGGTCGGGTTGCTCGATCAGGCGCCGGGCAATTTCTTTCAGCACCTCATCGCCAACCGAATGCCCATACTGATCGTTCAAAGGTTTGAACCTGTCGAGATCGATGAATGCCAGGACTTCGGAAAGGCCGTTGTTCGTTCGCTCCGTGACCAGATCAACAAACGCGCGACGGTTCTGAAGCCCGGTGAGAGGGTCCTCTGCAGCGAGGCGTGACGTCTTTGTAACCAGTGCTCGCAGGGCTTCTCGTGTCGTTACACTGCGATAGGCGCCGACGCTGAGATAACCCACCAAGGTTGCCAGAGCGACGATCGCCACGATCTTGTCTTCGCCTTTGAGTTCAGGGCTGAAGGACGACCAGACGATCATCGTTCCGGTCCCGACGACGGGTGGCAGGCCGGTGATCAGCGTTTGCAACCGGCTCTCGTTATAGAACAGGGAAACGTGGATCAGGATTCCGAGCACCACCGCACCCGCCATCAGCATGTTGACGACGTCGCCGGTTGTCCAAAGCGCCAGGCACATGGCGGTCCAGAGACTTGACCCGAGGCACAGGTGCACGAAGTAGGCGGCTAGCCAGCGTCGGCCAGTTACTGTGGATTTTCTGATCTGACGGGCGATCTGAAGTTCCGTGAACTCGTTCACCAGGATGAGTGACGCCCAGGCGAGCGCGAGCAGGATCGATGCGGCATAGGCTACGAGCATCGCGACAATCACGCATGCGGCGACACGCCCGGCAGTATCAGCCGCCAGACGGCCCACCAGCTCCCGGCTTGTCGCCAGCTCTGCCTCTACGGTCCATCCCGAACCAAGGACCTGCTTGAACATCGGCTCGTTCTCGCGCTTCGCCATGTGTCTGAGATATCAGACATTCGTATTTTCCCGGCTAAACGCGGAAGCGCCGTCGAAGGCTTTGAATTAGGGAATCGGAAACGAATGGGTCGTCGTTTGTCCGGAGATCGGCGTGGACCGGGCGAAGTGGAACGACAAGGGCCAGCGGCAACTCGCCGTCCACAACCTGTCCATAACGCGTCTTTAACATTCCAAACGAAATTCGCGCATGCAGAGGACCGCCGGATCTGGCTCGTGCGTCGGCCTCTGTGGCATCCTTGACCTTCTGATACCGGTGTCATTATCATTGGGTGTTGGCTGGCTCATTCGAGTTCAGCAGTCAGGTCCAAGGGGCGACGCATGTTCGGCGCGCGAAATATGCGAGCATTGTTGCGTCGTGTGGCGGTTGTGGCGGCTGTCAGTCTGGCAGCGTTCTGTCCGCCCGTGGTTGCAGAAGGTCTCGCGCTCGATGGGTTCGAAGATGCCATCCATCACTGGCAGATGAAACGCGGCGAGGACTATCCGCGCCATGATCCGTCCGATGTCGGCGCGATCGCCAGCAACATCCTGCTGATGCAGCGCGATCATGGCGGCTGGGTGCAGAACCGCGATCCGCTACAAGTGATGTCCCCGGAGGATACTGCGCAATTGATGGCCGAGAAGAGCGAGTCCGTCGGCAGTTTCGATAACCGGAACGTCTTTACACAGATCGAATATCTGATGGGCGCCTATGCCCTTACGGGTGAGGCGAGCTTCCGGGAGGGCGCGCTGCGCGGGCTTGATTACCTGTTGGCCAATCAGTTCGAAAGCTGTGGAGGCTGGCCGCACACCGTGCCGTCGCAAGCTGACTATCAAGGGCGGATCACAGTTGCGGACGAGGTGTTTTCCGGCCCTCTGATCTTGCTTCGCCGGATTTCAGAGGCGAAAGCTCCCTTCAACGGATTTGACGAATCGACGCGGGCGAAGGCGGCCGATGCGCTGTCTCGGGCGACGATTGCCTGCTGCGCCTTCAGGTGCGTCAGGGCGAGACCCTGACGGGCTGGGCAGGGCAATATGATCCGGTCACGCTGGCGCCGATGGGTGGGCGCAGTTTCGAGTTGCCGGGGATCGTCTCGCAGGAGACGGTTGCCATCGTCAAATATCTCATGTCGATCAAGGATCCCTCGCCGGAGGCTATCGCGAGCGTGACGGCCGCCGCGACCTGGCTCAGCGCCGTGAAGATTGACGGCATGCGGCTCGAAACAGTGGAGCTCGATGCGGAGACAGCCTATGATTTCCACTCTGACGTAATTTGCCAAAGGCCGGTCTCCGGGCGAGACAGGGCGATGCCAAGTTTTCCTGACGCATCAAGGGCCTGACGTGACCGACCTGCCGACCTCCGATCAAGAAGCCGAACTTGCGGACGCGCTGCGCGAGGCTGCGGCCTTCCGGCTGACCGGGCGGGCAACGATCAATGACATTGCGCGTATCGCGAAGGTCTCGAAGAAGACCGTGTCGCGGGTTATCAATGAGAGCCCGCTGGTCAAGCCGCGCACTCGTCACCTCGTAAAGGCGATCATCGCCGAGCTCGGCTTTACGCCGGACCCCCAGGCGCGCGCTCTGGCGCTCCGGCGCTCATTCCTCGTCGGACTCGTTTACGACAATCCGAGCCCGCAATATGTGGTGAACATGCAGCGCGGCATTCTTGATGGGCTGGAGGATACGGACTTCCAGCTGGTACTGCGGCCGGTCAACCGGTCTGACGCCAACTATTGGGACCGGCTGCGCACGTTCATCCAGCAGCACAAGCCGTTTGGTCTGATCCTTCCGCCCTCGGTGTCCGAAGACGAAGAGCTTGTCGCCATGCTTCGCGAGAACGACGTGGACTATGTGCGCATAGCCTCGGTGGAGCTTGATACCCCCGCCCGCATGATCCGGACGCATGATGCCGAAGGCGCAGCCCAGGCCGCTCGCCATCTATGCGCGCTGGGGCACACCGACATCGCTCACATTCAGGGGCCGGAGACATTCCGGTCCGCGCATGAACGGCGCAGCGGCTTCGTGCGTGGGCTGACAGAATCGGGCCGCACGCTTGCGCCAGATCTGGTGGCCGAAGCGGGCTATACTTTCGAATCCGGCCTGCTCGCCATGGAGCGGCTGATCTATGCCAAACGCCGGCCGACGGCCGTGTTTGCGGGCAATGACGAAATGGCAACCGGCGCCTATCTTGCCGTGCGCAAGGCGGGGCTACGCATCCCCGAAGACATTTCGATTGTCGGCTTTGATGACACGCCGATTGCAGGCCGGCTCTGGCCGGCGCTGACGACCGTGCGGTTGCCGATCCGGGAGATGGGCCGGGCCGCGGCGCAGCTTCTGCTGGCGCAGGCGGCGGGCAATGAACCGGCCGAAATCACGAGCTTTTCGCCCGAAATCGTCGTGCGCGAGTCTACGGCTCAGGTGCCCCGAGGCAATTGACGGGAGCCGGGAAAGATCGCGGCTTGCGAAATCTTCAGGGGGGCTGACGCCGGTTACCAATTAAAACATAACCGCGAGCAGCTGATGTTCGACAAACCTTCCACGCCAAGCATCCTGACATGATAGAAGGCGCTTGGAATGACGATCTGCGCGCGCGCTACCTAGCCGCCCTTGGCAAGGTAAACGAGAATCCGAATTGCATTTGGCGTGACGACGCCTGCCTGCGCCCAAGCTGATCTTCGGGCGACCGGCGTGTCTCATGACTTTCTGAAACGGGCCACTTTCGTCGGTTTTGAGACGGAAATCGCCAAATCGCCTCTCCCTTTCAGGTTGTGGTTCACACGCTGGTAGGGGAAGTCTTGTAGAGGCTTGCACGGAACTTGCAGAAATAGGCGACGCAGGGCGTTCCGCGATCGCCTGTACAGTTAAAGGACAGTCTTCATGCATCTCGAGCGTCGCATCCTGATCACCGGCGGGGCCGGCTTCATCGGTTCATTCCTGTGCGAGCAGCTGCTCGAGAGCGGCGCGAATGTGCTTTGCGCCGACAACTTCTTCACCGGCACGCGCACCAACGTGGCGCACCTGCTGAACCATCCGCGCTTCGAGCTGATGCGCCATGATGTGTGCTTCCCGCTCTATGTCGAGGTCGACGAGATCTACAACATGGCGTGCCCGGCAAGCCCGATCCATTACCAGTTCGACCCCGTCCAGACGACCAAGACCAGCGTCCACGGCGCCATCAACATGCTCGGCCTCGCCAAGCGCGTGAAGGCAAAGATCCTCCAGGCCTCGACGTCTGAAGTCTATGGCGACCCGGCGGTCCACCCGCAGCCGGAAGAATACTGGGGCAACGTCAACCCGATCGGCCCGCGCTCCTGCTACGATGAAGGCAAGCGCTGCGCCGAGACGCTGTTCTTCGACTATCACCGCCAGCACCAGCTGCGCATCAAGGTCGCCCGGATCTTCAACACCTACGGCCCGCGCATGCACCCGAATGACGGCCGCGTGGTCTCGAACTTCATCGTCCAGGCGCTCAAGGGCGAAGACATCACGCTCTATGGCGACGGCTCGCAGACGCGCAGCTTCTGCTATGTCGAGGACCTTGTCCGCGGCCTGCGCGCCCTGATGGACTCGCCCGATCACATCACCGGCCCGATCAATATCGGCAACCCCGGCGAATTCACGATCCGCCAGCTCGCCGAGCAGGTGATCGACCTGACCGGCTCGAAGTCGAAACTCGTGTTCCGCCCGCTGCCGCAGGACGATCCGAAGCAGCGCCAGCCGAACATCGACAAGGCGCGCGCGATCCTCGGCTGGGAACCAACCATCCAGCTGCGCGACGGCCTGACGAAAACGATCGCCTACTTCGACGGCATGTTGTCGGCGACGCGCTAACGCGCCGCCAGCCCGTCCGGCCCGGGGCGCAGATGTGTCAGCCTCATGCGGCCGGCAAGGCGCTGCGGCCCTCGATCCTTGCCATGACATCGGCGATGATTTCGACGGAGCGGCGGCGCTTGTCCTGGTCGTAGGTGTCCGACACGATCATCAGCTCATCCGCCTGCGTCCGATCGATCAGTGCGATGATCCCCTTACGGACGGTTTCGGCGCTGCCGACGATGCTGAAGTTCAGCATGTGTGAGGCCTGCGCCTTTTCCTGCGGCGTCCAGTAGGTATCGATATCGTCGATTGGCGGCTGGGTCAGCCTGCGCTGTCCGCGCACGAGATTGGCGAAGCTCATCTGCTGCGTGGTCGCAAGGTACTTCGCCTCCGCATCCGTTTCCGCCGCAATGATGTTCACGCCGATCAGCGCATAGGGCTTCGGTTGCTGTTTCGAAGGCCGAAAGCTGCCGCGATATATCGCCAGCGCCTGATCCAGCATCTGCGGCGCAAAGTGCGAGGCAAAGCCGAACGGGAATCCGTAAGCCGCTGCCATCTGCGCGCCATAGAGGCTGGAGCCGAGAATCCAGATCGGCACATTGGCGTTCGATCCCGGCACCGCCTCGATCCGCTGGCCCTGCGCCACGGGCCCGAGCCAGGCTTGCAGCTCCAGCACATCGTCCTGGAAATGTTCGGAGGCGGACGGATCGCGCCGCAGCGCGCGCAGCGTCAGTTGATCCGTCCCCGGCGCGCGGCCGAGGCCGAGGTCGATCCGGCCAGGATAGAGCGCGTCCAGCGTGCCGAACTGTTCGGCGATCACATAGGGTGCATGATTGGGCAGCATGATGCCGCCCGCGCCGACGCGGATCGTCTTCGTGCCCGCTGCG
Source organism: Hyphomonadaceae bacterium (assembly GCA_027485145.1). Lineage (GTDB taxonomy): Bacteria > Pseudomonadota > Alphaproteobacteria > Caulobacterales > Hyphomonadaceae > Hyphomonas. Next base: position 19,650 of record JAIXRO010000013.1, read on the forward strand.
ATATGGCTGATGACGATGGCGGTCGCAGCTGTCGTCACGGTGGGCATGTTGTGATGCTCGGCCACCCAGAAGCGCGTGTAGCCCAGCGCCTCGGCGTGCTGGGCGAGCCGCCGCGCATCATTCAGCGCATCCGTACGGGTAAAGCCTTCGCGTACGCGCCCGAGTTCGAGGATGGAGAGTTGGGTCATGCGGGCGCTGCTTTCGTTGCCTCCCTGCAAGATGGCGCCGCCACAACGGCTTGCCAAGAGGCTCTGAACCTGCCGCCATCACGGAGAAACTTGGAGATGGGCCCCCAGATGGCCTTTGGCCATCGGGGGTGACGGCCTTTACGAAGCCCGGGATGTGGGGTGAAATCGCGCATGGCCAACGAAGATCGGATTATCGCCGTCTACATGATGGCAAATCGCAAGCAGGGCACGATCTACACGGGCGTTACATCTGATTTGATCCGCCGCGTCTGGGAACATCGGGAAGGCATACAGGAAGGTTTCACCAAGAAATGGGGGTGCACGCGGCTCGTATGGTTCGAGCATCATTCCGAAATCGGCTGGGCGATTGCCCGCGAAAAGTCGATCAAATCATACCGGCGCACCAATAAGATCAATCTGATCGCTGCACAAAACCCGGACTGGGACGATCTTTGGTTCCTCATCACAGGCTGAGGGCGGACGGTACACGTCAGCCTTTGCACCCTCGTCACCCCCGATGGCCGAAGGCCATCTGGGGGCCCATCTCCCAAGGCCGGACAATTTCAACCACACTGTCGTTGGTCCTGTCTGTGCAGGATCTTCCGTAATTCCAGCGCGCCCTAAAACCCGGCCGGCGCCGGCAGACCCCCGGAGGACAGGCAGATCGCCTTGAACCGCGCGCCCATGTCCGCCGGATCGATCAGCTTGCGGGCGGCTTCGAAGACCTGATCCGCCGTGTCCGGATTGGCGGCAACGAGCTGGTTCAGCCGCGCCTGCGCGCCGAGGCCGAGCAGGAACATGCCCTGCGGCGTGGGGCCTGCCACATCGAGCCCGGCGGCAGCGGCCAGCCGGGCCAGCCGGCCGAAATCCACATCCACCGTCAGGTCGCACAGCCCCGGCGCCTCAAGCGGTCCGGCCTGCCGCCCGTCCCGGTAGGCGCGCAGTGTGTCTCCGGGCGCCGCCGAATCAGGACCATAGTCAATGAACAGCGCGCGCACCGGCGAAGCGCGCGTGACGAGGTCTGCGACCAGGAGGTCAAGGCCCGTCTGGACTTCCACCGCGTCTCCCGCGAGCGCCGTTCCCGCCGGAGGCCGGGGCTCGTCAGCCGCCAGACCAAAGGCGAGCCGGCGACCCTCCGTCAGGCCGACAACGCATTCACGCCAGACGCCGCCCGACCGCCGGAATTGCCGGGCGGGCAGGCAGTCGAGATATTCATTGCCGATGATAAGCGCAGGGCCCGCGGGCACCGCCGCCAGGGTGCCTGCGAAAACGGGGTTCAGCGGTGCGAAGACATCCGCGAGCGCGCGCCGCAGCACGGGGCTCGGCTCCACGAACACGAGGCTCAGCGCGTTGAGGAAGGCCTCACCGCCGGCCACACCGGCCACCCGCAAAGCGTCCAGCATCAGTTGGCCGCGCCCGGGGCCGATCTCGACGAGCTGGAAACGCTCCGGCGCGCCGAGGCCGCGCCATTCGTGCACCAGCCAGATGCCGATCAGCTCGCCAAATATCTGGCTGGTCTCCGGCGCCGTCGTGAAGTCACGGCCGAGACCCGGGCGGGTGGCATAGTAGCCGGCCTGCGGATCGTGCAGGGCGATCTGCATGAAGGTCGAAAGCGGGATCGGCCCGCCTGTTTCGATCAGGCTGACCAGCCGGTCCGTCAGGCTTGTCTCGGCGGTCTGCAAGGGTCGTGTCAGCCGGTCAGGACGCGGCCGGCGCCGGGCGCTTCAGCGCGTTCCAGATCAGCCACGCGCCGCCGATCCACATCGGTGTGGACAGGATGATGCCCATCGTCAGCCATTCCGGCAGGCCGCTGACGAAGGCGTCCGGCTCACGGAAATTCTCCGCGATCGACCGGCCGACGCCGTACATGATCAGGAACAGGCCGGCGATCAGGCCGGGCCGCTTCAGCGCGCCGAACTTCCAGATCAGCAGCGACAGGACGATCAGGGGCAGCCAGCCTTCCAGAACGGATTCGTAGAGCTGGCTCGGATGGCGCGCGACCTCGTCGCCCCGGTACACCCAGTCGCCCGCGGCCCAATCATAGGCGGGCGGCGTTGACCCGGGCACATAGCCTTCCGGGAACACCATGCCGATGGGGGCGTCGGTCGGACGGCCATAGAGTTCGGCATTCGTGAAGTTCGCGATGCGGACAAGGCCGATGCCGATCGGCGCCGTCACACCTGCAATATCGCCGACCGAAAGCAGGTTCACGCCTCGCTTGGCCGCAAAGAACCAGAGCACGATGGCGACGCCCAGGATGCCGCCATGGAACGCCATGCCGCCGTCCCAGATCCGCAGCACCGTCAGCGGATCGGCCGCCAGAACGTCCATCTGGTAGGGCACCATGTAGAAGAGAATGTAGCCGAGCCGGCCGCCGAGGATGATCCCGATGATGATCCAGAACATCAGGTCATCGAACGCATCCTTGCCGAGCGGGGCCTCGCCGCCGAACAGGGCCGGGCGGTTGAGGATCTGCATGCCGTACCACCAGGCCCCGCCGATCCCGGCGATATAGCCGAGCGCGTACCAGCGCAGATGGAACTCGCCGAGGCCGATGAAGCCGAAATCGATCGAGAAGAGGGCCGGGCTCCATTCCGGGAAGCTGAGCGACGCCTGGACAAGGTAAACGCTGAGCGTGGCGAGGAGGTCAGTCATGCGGCGTCTTTTCCCTGTCTGTCGGCGTCCCTATCTGATAGGCGAGCCGGAACACCCGGCGCGAAGGAGTAGCCGCATGGCCAGCACAAATCCACTGCTCGATG
>JAIXRO010000092.1 GCA_027485145.1 Hyphomonadaceae bacterium
ATGGCCCGATTGCGCTGATCGAGAAGGGCCTGCCGGTGGTGGTCGTCGCGCCATTCGATGAACTTTTCGAGAAGACGATCTCGAACGTCGAAGAAGTGCGCGCGCGCGGGGCTGAAGTGATCCTGATTTCGGACGATGCGGGGATCAAGGCGGCGGGCAGGCGGGCAGATCACGTGATCCGCATGCCGGACGGTGACGCGATCTCGCTGCCGATCCTGGCGGCCATCCCCCTGCAATTGCTGGCCTACCACGTGGCGCTCGTCAAAGGCACGGACGTGGACCAGCCGCGCAACCTCGCCAAATCGGTGACAGTGGAATAGGCGGCCGCTTGAAGGCTGGACGCGGCATGCTATAGCCGGGGCAGGTCTTGTTCGGGTTGCACATGAGTTTGCTGGTCACGCCAGATGCCATTTTTCCGGACGTTTTGCACGTCCGGGCCAAACGCCACGGCGATGCCCGCGGCTGGTTCAGTGAAGTCTATCACGAGGCCGATTTCCACGCGGCGGGCATCACCGCGCGTTTTGTGCAGGACAATCATTCGCGATCCGAGCATGCCGGAACGCTCCGTGGACTGCACTTCCAGGCACCGCCGTATGCGCAGGCCAAGCTGGTTCGCGTGTTGCGGGGGCGGATCCTTGATGTGGTGGTTGACATTCGCAGGGGCTCACCGCGCTTCGGCCGTGCGTCCGCCTTCGAGATCGGCGCTGAGGACGGCGCGCAGGTCTATGTTCCGGAAGGGTTTGCGCATGGCTTCTGCACACTCGATCCGGACACGGAGATTGCCTACAAGGTGACGGCGCATTATGCGCGCGAAAGCGACTTCGGTATCGCCTTCGATGATCCCGCCCTTGGGATCCGATGGCCGTTTGCGCGCGAGAATCTGACCTTGTCGGACCGCGACAAGGCGCATCCGCGGCTGGCGGACGTGCCAGCCTATTTTCCGCCAGAGTTTGTGACGGCGCGGTCCTGATGTCTGAGGTGGCGCGCATCCTGGTGGTCGGCCGGACAGGGCAGCTCGCGCAGGCACTGGCGAATGCAGGACGGCCGGGGCTGAGCTTTGCGGGGCGCCCCGAGGCCGACCTCGCGGTTCCCTCGACGCTGGAAGCCGCGATCGGGCAGGCGGCACCCGACGCCGTGATCAATGCCGGTGCGTATACATCCGTGGACGGAGCGGAAAGCGACGCGGCAAGCGCGTTCGCAATCAACCGGGATGGCCCGGCGGAGCTGGCCCGCCTCTGCGCGGCGCGTGGCATACCCTTGATTCATGTCTCGACCGATTGCGTATTTGATGGCCGTAAAGACGGCCCCTATGAACCTGGCGACGCGCCGGCGCCGCTGAGTGCGTACGGGCAGTCGAAATGGGAAGGCGAGCAGGCGGTGGCGGAGGCATGCCCGCGTCATCTGATCGTACGGGTCTCCTGGGTGTTTTCGGAGTATGCCGGAAACTTCGTCAGGACGATGCTGATGCTGGCCCGGACGCGGGACACGGTAACGGTGGTTTCGGACCAGTTCGGGTATCCGACCTACTGTCCGGACATCGCGCAAGGCCTCTTCAGAATGGCAGACGCTGCGTGCGCGCCTGACTTTGCCGCGTATGGAACCTATCATCTGGCCGGAAGTGAAGCCATCGACCGGGCCAGCATGGCGAAACTTGTCTATGCGGAAAGCGAAACGCTGGGCGGGCCCGTGGCCGCGGTGAAGGCTGTTCCGACGACGGATTATCCCACGCCCGCGGCGCGCCCGCTCAATGCGCGGCTGGCCTCAAGGAAGGCCATCGACACGTTTGGCTTGACGATGCCGGACTGGAGGCTGGGTTTGACAGCGAGCGTAAAGACGATTGTGAGTGAACTTTCGGCGCATTCCAAGTCTGACAAGGGATAGGGTTTGAGATGGGCGGGGCCAGCATTTCCGAAATCGAGGCGCGTGTTGCGCGGATCATCGAAGAAAGCGGCCCGCGTATCGGCAAGGAGCTGGCCTGGGCGCTGCCGGACGTGCCGGTGCATATTCTCTGGCAGGCCTGCTTTCGCAGCCAGTCCTTCCTGATTTCGCATTTCGCAAGCTATTACCTGCGCTTTGATATCACGCGCGGCGACCAGGTCCGGCTCAGCCCGTCGATCCTTCGAGACTTCCTGTCCTTCACGCTGTTCGGCCTGCCGGGTCAGCGTGAACAGATGATCGAGCGGCAGGGGCAGCTTTCGAACATGCACCGGGAAGTCAGCCGGGAAAAGCTCGCTGTGGCGCAAGCTGCGCTCAGGTCACTGTTCCTGAAGCAGGCACGCGAGGTCCGCAGCCAGGTCTGTGCCTTCATCGCCGGTGATCTTGCCTATTTCCTCGCGCACAACGAGCCACGGGAACATGCGGCCAGCGGCGAAATGCTCAAGGGGTCCGATATCGATATCGTGATCATCATTCAGGACGGCTTGCCGGAAGAGTTGAAGCTGCAGATCGATGCCGAGATGACCGCCCTGAAATCCTATTATATGCGGCATCCGGACTATCGCCACGAGATCGATTTCATTTGTAAACGGCAATCCGTGATGGAGCGCCAGTTCGGTTACATCGACATCCATGACAAGATCGCCAGCAAGATTGCCTGGGAGTCGATGTTCCTCGCCGGATCGCTGACGCTGTACATGGAGATCCGCGAGGCGATGACGCGGACCGGTGTGGACAAGCTGATCGAGGCTGACTTCGACCATGCGCTGCGCGACCGCAAGCATGCGATGCGCACGCTGCTCAACTTCACAGGCGACGCGCTGGATGATGAAACCCGTTCGCTTTTTTACTTCTCGCAGGAACGCGTGGAGTTCAGCTGATAGGTGCGATCACGCCCAATCCAGCAGGAGCGGGCGGTCGAGGGTCGAAAAGTCGAAGGTGTCGGGGATGAAGCCGGCTGGAAGATCGGCCGCGCTTATCAGGTCCGTCTCGTCTCCGGTTGAGCCGAAGGCCGCAGACTTCGGCAAGGTCAGGGCCTCACTGGCGTGTGCGGGGGCGGAGCCGGTGAACTCGAACATGCCTGCCCATTCGACGGCAGCGCTGCTCATCTGCGGGCCAGCCAGTGGCGCGCCGCCGGCGGAATATCCGTCGCTACCGCTCGTGTAGGAGAAGTCGAACGCCGATGGCGAGCTAGCCTCTGCGGCTCCGATCAGTTCAGCCAATGCGATGTCAGGGCTGTCATCTTCCGCCTGCGGAATATCCTTGTCGTCTATGACTTCGGCGCCGCTGCCGATCTGCGTCGTGCTGATGACGGTGCCGACCGTGGTCGCGGCAAAGCGGACCGTCAGGCCGCCGAGCGAGAAGACAGCGTCTGCGCCTTGCTGGACCAAGGCCGATGTAAACTGGTTGACCGAAGAAAAGCCTTCGATGCGGATCGAATCGTAGGATTGCAGTCCGTAGATGATCTTGCTGCCGGTCTCTGACAGGTTGAGCAGGAACGTGTCCGCGCCGCGGCCGCCGAACAGCCAGTCGCTTCCGCTGTCGCCGTCGAGCGTATCGGACCAGCCGAGACTGGCCGTCTGCATGAAGTTGAAAAAGCTGGCGCGGGTCGCATTGATGAATTCGGTACTTTCGGAAAAGCCGCCCACAACATCTGCACGGCTGGTGCCCGAGTTCAGCAGATCAATCCATCCCTGAAGGCCGATCGGATCGGGCGCCCGGCCAAGAACGTTGTTGTAAAGCAGGGTGACAAACTGGCTGTTGTTGAGCGCGCCGTACCGGCTTTGAAACTCGACCGAGTTGATGAATCCCGGAATGATGCCGTTATACTCGGCCGCATCCGTGTGAAGCAGTTGCACCCACTGGACAAAGCTGGCCGGATCCGGCGCGCGCGCGAGTGCGGCCTGGTAGAGGCGGAAAATCTTGCCCTCCGCATCCGGATTGAATGTGTTGATCGCATAGGCCTGCGAACTGAACGCCGTGCGGTCGATCAACTCGGCGCTATCGGTGAACCCTCGCACGACGTCCACGCGAGAAGTGCCGGAGTTCAGGGCGTTCACCCAGCCATTGAAGCCGTCGGTATCCGGGCCCCGGCCGAGCACGTTGTTGTAGAGCAGGGTAACCAGCTGGCCATTGTCTGGTTGTCCGTACCGGGCCTGGAATTCAATGGAGGTGATGAAGCCGTTTACGACATTGTTGAAAGTCGTCTGGCCGGAATTGAGTTGCGCTATCCAGGCGTGATGGCTGATGGGGTCCGGCTCACGCCCGAGGGCGCCGAGATAGAGCCTGTAAACCTGGCCGCCGACAGATGAGAGCTCGACGCCGTCCCCGCCGCTCAATCTGTTGTCCGCGAAGTTACCCGTGATGCGGTCGTTGCCCTTGCCGCCTATGGCATTCTCGATGATCGTGCTGGCTTCGATCGCGATGACGTTCGTGTAGTTCGGCTGGCTTGCGGACGGGCGGTCGCCGAGGCTGGAGAAGGTGCCGGGGCGAAGGTCGAGGATCTGGGGTTGGGAGAATCCCGACAGGTTGATCGTGTCCACGCCACTCGTGTCGTAGATGGTCATGGATGGCGGGCGCCGATAGGTGCCTTCGGCCTGGACGAGGACGAATTGCGACCAGTCTATATTCGTTCCGGGTGCAGATGAGTTGAAGCCGAATGTCGTATTGCCAGCAAATGTTCCGCCTGGTCGCGCCCCATAGAGTTGCTGGATGGCGGCAATGTCGGCCTGTTGCAGACCGAGCACGAAGCGGTAGCTTCCATGGCCGGCTTCTGCCTGGTCGAAGTACGACATGACCGTGTAGGCCCAATTGTCGTTGGTGTAGATGTTGTCGGTACCGTAGGTGGCCGTTCCGTTATAAGGGCCCGCATGGCCAAGGCCGAGCGCATGGCCGACTTCGTGGATATAGGTTTGCTGCGTATAGCTGTCATACGCCGTGTTGCCGCTTTGCCAGTCGCTCGTGATGACGACCGTGCTTGATGTGATCGTGCTTCCCGAGAAAGAATTCTGGGCATAGGCCGAAGGGCCATCCGGGGAGGGGTCGACGTTCGTGAATGTGATGTTCCCGCCGCCGGTGACGCGGGTAAAGGTGAGCGGTGTCACCGCCGACCAGACCTGAAGTGCGCGCTCCGCCAGCACGCGCTGCTCGTTTGTCAGAGCTTCAATATCGTATGTGAGGGCGTCCGGGCCCCAGCTGCGCCCGCCGGACGAACCTTCAGAGACAAGGTAGTTCGCGATCTGGGATATAGAGTAGGTCGGCAGTGGCTGAGCTTGGTTTGCCGTCAGCGCGTAGGCGCCTGTGCCCGAGCCAAAATGGTGGGCGTTCAGGTAGTAGGTTCCGGTCGTGCTGGGCGTGTAGCGCAACAGGGAGTTCAGGCCGGAGCCGCCGTCGTCGTTCTCGGCGACTTGAGTCCCGCCGGAGTTCATGAGTTCCAGGAATGGATCGTCGAGCGGGCCACCGCCCGTGCCGGACAAGGTGAATTCGTAGGTGACGCCGGCTTGCAGTGTGACGGCGAACCAGTCCTGGTCTCCTGCTGTTTCGATCTGACTGAACACCGTGTCGCCGAGCGAGATGGAGGCGGCTGAGCCGGTCGTATTGCCGACTTCGCCGGAGATGGTGACGTTGGCCGATTCCGGACTGCCGTCCGTTGCGCGCCCGGCGATATCGGCCATGCTGGAGAGCGACAGCTTGTGTGCCATCAGGTCTGCCGAGTGGTCGGCGCCGCAGGGACAGCAGGTCAGCGCGTGGGCGCGGCTGGCGTAGGTGGAAAGCTGTTCGAGCGCTTCGTAGGCGCCGACGACGGCGGTTGATGGGCCCGTGAGGCTAAGTCCGCTGGTCAGCAGGCCGCCGGGCCTCGAAAAGCCGTCCAAAGGCTCGGACCATTGTCTTTGGACGGCAGAGGTGCGCGGTACGGGCATTCGGTGGTCTCCAGCGCCGGCTTGCGAGGCGGCTTCCTCAGATTTTACGCGATTCCAGCAGGATAGTTACAACGCTCCCACACGGCAGGATACGTTCGCGTTTATGAATTGTGCGCAACCGGATGCCGGTCATTGAGCATGAGCCGGCTGTGCGAGCGGGTTCGTGAAACAGCCTGAAATCAAGCGTGACTTGGCAGGGCGCCCCAACCCGGCCATTGAACCGCCGGATACAGTAACAGGACGTCTTCCATGCAGTTCATCGACCTTCAGGCCCAGCGCAAACGCATCGAACCCGAAATCAATGCGGCGGTGCAGCGTGTCATCGAGGGCGGGCGCTATGTGCTCGGGCCGGAAGTCGGCGAGTTCGAGAAGCAGCTGGCGGCGTGGAGCCATGCGAAACACGCGGTCAGCTGCGCCAACGGGACCGACGCCTTGTCGCTGCCGCTGATGGCCTGGAACCTGCGACCGGGCGAGGCCGTGTTCTGCCCAAGCTTTACCTTTGTGGCGACGGCGCAGGTCGTGCCCTGGTTGGGCGCCTGGCCGGTTTTCGTGGACGTTCTGGCGGACACCTACAACATGGGCTCGGCAAGCCTCGAGCGCGAAATCGAGAGGGTAATTGCCGAAGGCAAGCTGAAGCCGAAAGTCGTGATCGCTGTGGACCTGTTCGGTCAGCCGGCGGACTATCCCGCGATCCGGGCGATCTGCGACAAGTACGGCTTGAAGCTGATTGCGGATACGGCGCAGGGGTTCGGCTGCACACTGAATGGCCAGCATCCGTCCGACTGGGCAGACATTGCAACGACGAGTTTCTTTCCGGCGAAGCCGCTGGGCTGCTACGGCGATGGCGGCGCGATCGTGACGAATGACAGCGCGCTGGCGGAGCTGATCGAGTCGCTTCGGGTTTATGGCAAAGTGACGCCGACCGACGCCGCCAACCGGAATTTCCATCACGATCCGAAATATCTTTCGCTCCGTGTGGGGATGAACTCGCGTCTGGACACGCTGCAGGCCGCAATCCTGCTCGAGAAGCTGAAGATATTTGCTGACGAGATCGAGGCGCGCGAGCGCGTGGCGCAGCGCTATACGGCGGCGTTCAAGGGCAAGCTGCGGCGCGTTCCGACCGTCATCAAGGGCGGGCAGAGCGTCTGGGCGCAATACGTGATCGAGCATGAGAACCGGGACGGCCTGCAGGCGCACCTGACAGCGAATGGCATTCCGAGCATGGTGTATTATCCCGTGCCGATCCACCAGCAGGACTTCGCCGCCCGCTTTGCACCGCCGCCGGGAAGTCTTCCGGTGACGGAGGAAGCGAGCCGGCATGTGCTGGCCCTGCCGATGCATCCATATCTTGATGCGGCGACCCAGGATCGGGTGATCGAGACAGTGCTCGCGTTCAACGGGTGAGACGGTTTGGGCGGGATTTCGTCCCGCCCAACACTATTCAGTTCACGAGCTTCTTGAGTTCGCCCACGAGGTCGGTTTTTTCCCACGTGAATGTGCCATCCGCGCCGGGTGTCCGGCCGAAGTGGCCGTAAGAGGCGGTGGGGCTGTAGATCGGTGCGGCGAGTTTCAGGTGCTTGCGGATGCCGGCGGGCGAGAGGTCGAAGAGTTCGCGCAGTGCCTTGGCGATGCGAGCTTCGTCAGCCTTTCCGGTGCCGTGGGTGTCGACATAGATCGAGAGCGGCTGGGCGACGCCGATGGCGTAGCTGACCTGGATCGTGCAGCGATCGGCGAGGCCGGCGGCGACAACGTTCTTGGCGAGATATCGCGTGGCATAGGCGGCCGAACGGTCAACCTTGGACGGATCCTTGCCGGAGAAAGCGCCGCCGCCGTGGGGCGCTGCGCCGCCATAGGTGTCGACGATGATCTTGCGGCCGGTGAGGCCCGAGTCGCCGTCCGGGCCGCCGATATAGAAGCTGCCGGTGGGGTTGACGTAGAACTTGTCTTCCGGCGGGAACCAGCCTTCGGGCAGGACCGACTTGATCACGGGACGGATGATTTCGCGCAGGGCGTCCTGGCTGACATCCTTCTTGTGCTGGTGGGAAACAACGATGGCGTTGACGCCGACGGGACGCGAGCCTTCGTATTGCAGCGTGACCTGGCTCTTGGCGTCCGGCTCGAGTTCCGGATGCTTTCCGGAATGGCGCATTTCGGCAAGACGCTCGAGAATCTGGTGCGAGTAGACGAGTGTGGCCGGCATGAGTTCCGGCGTCTCGGTGGTCGCGGAGCCATAAATGATGACCTGGTCGCCGGCGCCTTCTTCCTTGAAGAGGCCCTGGCCGGCTTCGACGCCTTGCGCGATTTCAACCGATTGTCCGTGAACGTAGTTTTCCACGGTCATGTTCTGCCAGTGGAAACCCTCCTGTTCGTAGCCGATTTTCTTGACGACCTTGCGGGCGGCTTCGTTCATCTCGTCCCGGGTGATGAACGCGCCATTATTGGTGCGCACTTCGCCCGCGAGGACGACGAGGTTCGTCGTGCAGAGTGTTTCGACCGCGACCTTGGCTGTCGGGTCCCGCGAGAGAAAGAGATCCACCACGGCGTCGGAAATCTGGTCCGACACTTTGTCCGGATGGCCTTCGGCGACGCTTTCGCTGGTGAATTCGTGGGACTTGAGGGGCATCTCTCGTTTTCCTCTTGGGACTGACGGTTAGCGGGCAAAGACGATGGTCTTGCCGGAATTCTGGAAGACGCGGTGTTCGGCGTGGGCCTTGACGGCGCGGAGCAGGGCAATGCCTTCGATATGGCGGCCGGTCTCCACCATGTCTTCGGGCGTGTAGGAATGATCAATGGCCTCGGTGACCTGCGAGATGATCGGGCCTTCGTCGAGGTCGGCGGTGACGTAGTGCGCGGTCGCTCCGATGACTTTCACGCCGCGCGCATGCGCCTGGTGATAGGGCTGGGCGCCCTTGAAACCCGGCAGGAAGGAGTGATGGATGTTGATGACACGGCCTTCGAGGCGCCGGCACGCGTCCTGGCTGAGCACCTGCATGTATCGAGCGAGCACGATGAGCTCGCTGCCCGTGCTGCTGATGATCTCGTCAAGGCGCGCCTCGGCTGCCGGTTTGGTGGCTGCGGTCACGGGCACATGGAACCAGGGCAGGTTCCAGTGGGCAAAGTCCGCCTTCAGCGTGTCGTGATTTGAGACGATGCCGGTGACGTCGACGGGCAGCTCGCCCCGCCGCGCGGCATAGAGCAGCGTGTTGGCGCAATGGTCGGACTTCGAGACCAGCAGCAGCGTTTTCATACGCTCCGATGACGGACGGATCTGCCAGCTGGCGCCGAGCGCTTCGCCCACCTCCTGCATGCCGGCACGCAGCGCGTCGACCGGCCCGCCTTCACCATTCATGTGAAAGACGAGCCGGGCGAAAAACCGGTGCGTTTCCGGATCGCCAAAGGTGCGGGAGGCGGCAATGAAGCCGTCATGCGCTTCCATCAGCCGCGCGAGGCGCGCGACGATGCCAACCCGGTCCGGGCAGGTCAGCGTAAGGATAAAAGCCTGCGCCACGCGCCCCCCCGGAGACCTAGTAGCGATAGTGTTCCGGCTTGAACGGGCCGGTTGTCTCTACGCCGATATAGTTGGCCTGCTCGTTCGACAGCTCGGTCAGCTTCACGCCGAGCTTGTCGAGGTGGAGGCGCGCGACCTTCTCGTCGAGATGCTTGGGCAGGGTATAGACCTTGTTCTCGTACTGGTCGGCGCGCAGGTGGAGTTCAATCTGGGCCAGCGTCTGGTTGGTGAACGAGGCGGACATCACGAAGCTCGGGTGGCCGGTCGCGTTGCCGAGGTTCCCGAGGCGGCCTTCCGAGAGCAGCAGGATGCGCTTGCCATCCGGGAAGGTGATCATGTCGACTTGCGGCTTGATATTGGTCCACTTGAAGTTCCGAAGGCCTTCGACCTGGATCTCGTTGTCGAAGTGACCGATGTTGCAGACAATCGCCATGTCCTTCATGGCGCGCATGTGATCGACGGTGAGAATGTCCTTGTTGCCGGTCGCGGTGACGAAGATGTCGTATTTCGGTGCGGCTTCGTCGATGGTGAGAACTTCGTATCCGTCCATCGCGGCCTGCAAGGCGCAGATCGGGTCGATTTCGGAGACGGCGACACGGGCGCCTGAGCCGGAGAGCGACGCCGCCGAGCCTTTGCCGACATCGCCATAACCCGCGACGAAAGCCTTCTTTCCCGCCATCATCACATCGGTCGCGCGCCGGATCGCGTCGACGAGGGATTCCTTACAGCCGTACTTGTTGTCGAATTTCGACTTGGTGACGGAGTCGTTGACGTTGATGGCGGGGAACGGCAGCTCGCCGCGCTTCTCGAGTTGATAGAGGCGGTTCACGCCCGTGGTCGTCTCCTCCGAGACGCCGCGGATGCCGGCCTTGGTCTTCTTGAACCAGCCGGGTGAGGCGGCCATGCGCTTCTGTATCTGGGCGAAGAAATACTTCTCTTCCTCGGAGCCGGGATTCTTCAGGATGGAGGGGTCAGCTTCGGCTTTCTCGCCGACGATCAGATACATCGTGGCGTCGCCGCCATCATCGAGGATCAGGTTCGGGCCCTTGCCATCCGGCCACTGGAACATGCGGTCGGTATAGTCCCAGTACTCTTCGAGCGTCTCGCCCTTGTAGGCAAAGACGGCAGTGCCATTGGCGGCCACCGCAGCGGCGGCGTGGTCCTGCGTCGAGTAGATGTTGCACGAGACCCAGCGCACCTTTGCGCCGAGGGCTTCGAGGGTCTGGATCAGCACGGCGGTCTGGATCGTCATGTGCAGCGAGCCGCAGATGCGCGCGCCCTTCAGCGGCTGCGTCGGGCCAAATTCTTCGCGCGCGGCCATCAGGCCCGGCATTTCGGTTTCGGCGATCTCGATTTCCTTGCGGCCGAACTCCGCCAGCGAAATATCCTTCACGTAGAAATCGTCAGCCATATCAACATTCCTTTATATGATGGCGGTGCGGTACCATGCTGGGCAGGGCGCGGCAAGCAGCCTGCTGGCAATTGCGCAACACTTTCCAGCAACCTTCAGCGGACGGCGGAAGGCGCTTGGGAATGGGGCGTAGGCGGGCTAGAGCACTGGCATGGTTTTGCGCGCGCCCATCGTCGAAAAACTGCTCTGGAGAAGCCGCAAGGCGGTGTTGTCGCGGCCTTCGTCGATCGGAGCTGCCGGCGGCGCGCCCGTCACGGTGGCGGGCCTTTTCCGAACGGCGAGCGGGATCGGCCAGTCGGCCCGCGCCTGCGCCGACGGACTGGAGCAGGCCGGGGTGAAGGTCCACCGGGTCGATCTCAGCGCGGCGTTCGGACAAGAGGAGTTGCCCCCTGATCCGAGGCTGCTGAAAAAAGCCCCGCCCGGCGGTACGCTGATTGTGCATTTCAACGCGCCCGAAATCGAACGCGCCTTGTTTCTGCTGGGAAACTGGCGCGGTTCCGGCCGCTGGGTCATCGGCATGTGGGTCTGGGAAATGCCGATAACGCCGCAGGACTGGAAGCCGGCTACCCGCTGGCTGTCCGAGATCTGGGTGCCGAGCCGGTTTTCCTACGACGCCCTGCGCCCGCTGACCGACAAGCCGATGAAGATCGTGCCCTACTTCATTCCGCTGCCGCCGCCGGCGCCCGTTCAGGCAGATGGTTCCAAGTTCACCGTGATTGCGCTGGGTGACGGAAAGTCTTCGTTCGCGCGCAAGAACCTCGTTGCAGCATTGGCCGCATTCCAGAGCGCATCGCTCGGCCCGAATTCAGAGTTGATACTCAAGACGCGCAATCTCGAGCATTCGCCGGTTCTCCGCCGGGAGCTTGACGCGGCGCGTGCCAATGATCCGCGCATCCACTTGATCGATGGATCGCTGCGTCACGAGGACCTGCAGGCGCTCATCGGATCGGCGACGGTGCTGATGTCGCTGCACCGGTCTGAAGGTTTTGGCCTGACGATTGCCGAAGCCATGCTGCAGGGTAAGCCGGTGATTGCCACCGGATGGTCGGGCAACACCGATTTCATGGACGCCAATTGCGCTGTGCCGGTACCATTCCGTTTCGTGCCCGTGGACGATACCTACGGCGTGTACCGCGCGATGCCGGGCGCCGTGTGGGCCGAGCCCGACATCGAATTTGCGGCGCGTGCCCTGACCGACCTCGCCGCCGACCCCGAACGCTGCGCCGCGCTCGGGCAGGCTGCGCGGACGCGGATTTTGAGGTTCACGACCGGTGAAGATTATCGGAACGCGTTGTTGGCCGTCCCGCCAGGAGATGGTGGTCCGATGGTGGCCAACGCCTATTCGCATTGATGCATGGCACTTGGCAGCATGCCCATTCGCGGGCAAGCATAGGTACGAATTCCGAAGCCCAGAAGCCCCGATTGAGCCGGCGAGACACAATGACAACAGAAGACACCTCGCTCACCGGCTCGCCGGCGAACAACGCTCTCGCGCGGCTGCGGAAGAATCTGGTGTCGCTGTTCCGAAAGGACATCGTCGAGCAGTTGCGAGAGCATCAACCTGCCGTCTGGGTGCCCGAGGGCGAAACCGTCAAATCGATCCGCGAGTGGCTGGCGACGATGTCCATTGACGGCAGCGCAACGGGCGAGCTTGCGGGATACGCCGTGGGTGATTGCGAACGCTTTCTTCACACCGTCGGGCTGGTTCCCGATATCGAAGGCACTGCTTTGGAGATCGGGGCAAACCCCTACTTCACGACCGTGCTGCTCAACAAATACAGGCGCGGCCTGACGGTCGCCAAGACGAACTACTTCGATGGCAGCACACCGGATATCACCCAGCAGATCCGCCTGCTCAATGAGGATGGTTCGACCTATGAAGACACCTTCGAGTCCAAGGGTGTGAACGTCGAGAACGACACATTTCCCTGGCCAGATCAGTCATTTGACGTGGTGCTCTACTGCGAGGTGATCGAGCATTTGCAGATGAACCCGATGCATTCACTGTCCGAGATCTGGCGTGTCCTCAAGCCTGGCGGCCTGCTTGTGCTGACGACGCCGAATGTCTGCCGCCTCGAAAATGTGGCCCGGATGATAGCGGGCGCGAACCTGTACGATCCGTATTCCGGGTATGGGCCATACGGCCGTCACAACCGCGAGTATACCAAGCATGAGCTTTGGACGCTTCTGAATTATCTGGGTTACGAGGTCGACACCATGTTTACCGCCGATGTGAGCCCAAATCACGCTGACAGTTTCTTCAAGACCAGAAAGTTTGCGTCTCTTCTCCAGTTTCGGGCCAATGACCTTGGCCAGTACATTTTTTCGAGCTGGAAGAAGACACCCACCCCACCGCAGACACAGAAGCCGATATGGCTATACCGTAGCTATCCGTTCCACGAGCTGGCTGAGATCACCCTTTGACGATTGAGCGTTCGTAGACGCCAGACCAGGCGATGCCCGACTTTTGATCGGCGACGCGCCACTGACCCATACCGAGGTCATGGAGTTCATCCCAACCCGCTGGTGAGGATACACCGACTTCATCGACGAAGACTGCGTCGTTCCTGTGCCTGGCCGGCTCGTGCCGGTGGACGACAGCTACGGGGCGTACCGGGTGTTGCCGGGGGCGCTTTGGGCGCGACGAGTTTCCACCCCGCGTTAAGCGATTCGATTGACTCGATTGGCCTTTCGACCTAGCCGGTTGCGGGTCGAAGTGACGACGTTCTTGTCTGACGAGACTAGCAACTTACCGGAGCCGTCAGCGTGCATCGTCCCATCTCGGAGCCACAATCGCCGGGGAACCTCCAACATATGGGCGACGTCTCTACCGCGCCCGCTGACGCCGCCAAACGCCCTCTGGTTGTGGACCTAGATGGCACTCTGGCAAAATCCGATTTCACCTTCGAAAGCTTTCTGCAGGCGTTCAAGCGCACGCCCTGGGTCGTATTCGCCGCCCTGGCCTGGCTGATGCGTGGCAGGGCTTACCTAAAATCCAGGCTCTACGATTTCGGTGGGGCGCAGGTGAACCCTGGCGCGTTGCCTTATCGAGACGAGGTCCGGCAACTCATTGACAAGGCGAAGTCCAGTGGACGCCGGATCGTGCTGGCTTCCGGATCGGAACAACGCTTTGTGGATCGCGTTGCCGAAGCCTGTGGACTCGAGGGTGAACATTTCGGCACGTCAGGCGGCGTGAACCTGACCTCGAGCCGCAAGGCTGACCGGTTGGTTCGGGCGTTTCCAGACGGCTTCGATTACGTCGGAAACTCGAAAGCCGATCTCGCCGTATGGCGTAGCGCGGTTGTCGCCTACGGCACGGACATAACGCCGGCTCTGGAGCAGCAAGCGAAACATCTTCCCGGCGGTCTGACGGTTCTCGCGCACCGGTCCACGACAGCCGCGCCGTTGTTCAAGGCCATGCGGCTGCACCAATGGGCAAAGAACGTCCTCATCTTCACGATTTTTGCGATCACGTTTCCTGCGTATGGCTGGACGCCGCTTTTCGATACGGCGCTTGGCTTCGTACTTCTCGGGCTCGTGGCCAGCGGTACCTACATCATCAATGACCTCCTCGATATCGAGGCGGATCGCCAGCACCCGACCAAACGTGAACGCGCGCTTGCGTCGGGGGAATTGCAGGTTCCGGCCGCTGCAGGATTTGCATTGCTGCTGGTCGTCAGTGCGCTGACCGGTGCCTTCATCATCTCGCCCGCATTTTCCGCCGTCCTGTTTGCCTATACCGTCCTGACACTGAGCTATTCGTTTTTTCTGAAGCAATTGGCGGTCGTGGACGTATTCTGCCTGGCTGCGCTGTTCTCGTTGCGGGTCATTGCGGGCGGCGAAATCATTTATGTCGACCCGAGCCCCTGGCTCCTGTCGTTCATGTTCTTCTTCTTCCTTGCGCTGGCGATGGCCAAGCGGGTGGTGGAGCTCGACCGCAAGCGAACCTCGGTGCCGGCCGCAGAATGGGGACAGCGGATCGCCGGACGAGGATATTCGATTGTGGACCGCGATTTTGTATTGGCAGCAGGCATTGCCGTGTCCGCGATCGCCATAAACGTATTCTTCGTCTACGCGCTGCTCGCTGACCTGACCTTGTTTTCCGACGGAGAGTTGGCGATGGCTGCTGGAGCGATCCTCGCTTTCTGGCTGCTGCGCATCTGGTACCTGACGAACCGCGGCGCCCTGCATGACGACCCGATCTATTTCGCCATCAAGGACAAGGTCAGTCTTGCGCTCGGGGCGGTCCTGCTGCTGCTTGTCATTGTTTGACCGCGCTGGTGCGCGGCAGGGCCATTCAGCTTGGCGCGGTCAGGTTCGGGCAGGCTATGAGAATATTTGTTCTGCCTACAGAGTTTCAAATGTCACGCTTTCAACCTCGATTGCGGCGGAGCCATTCCAGTTGGTTCGAACTTCGAAAAGGCTGAGAGTTTTCTGGTCGGACGAAAAATCCATGACGATCTGACGCGTTTGGTTTTCTGTTCCAGTCAGTGGTTGTTGCGCGAGCTGTTTGCCTGATGTGGCATCGTAAACGTCGGCCAATCCGATAACCTCCGATGATAGACCGGAACTTTTGTAGCTGATCACCGCGCGATAGTCGCCTGCTCTCAGAGGGAAGTACGGGCCATAGGTCAAAAAGCCGGGTGTATCGACGCCCGGCTCCGCGATTCGTTTGTTCTCGACCAATCGTCCGGTGAGCGAAAGCAGTTGCGATGAAGCGAAAGTAGATCGTTCGGGCCGGTCTTGGCTCATGAAGCCCGGTACGAGGATGATGGATGCAGCGGCCAGCAATGCCGCCCTCGATCGTCCGGAAACTTTGGCCTGGTCCGCAAATCCTATGAAAAACAACGCGGCCACAAGTATAGCCCAGGCATAGTTCGGGAGATAACCAAAGGCGACGCCCGGGTTGTGCAACATGGGCAGCCAGGAGTGGACCGGAAAATAGAAGATCGAATACGCGTCGTGCCAGGCGGCGGCGCCCTTGTTGTAGAGTGGCGCATTATCGAAGGCATACCGCCAGAAGAAGTACGCTTGCAGCACAAGGCCCAAAGCAACGACAACCTTGAAGGCCAGGCGGTGATTTTTGGCGAGCATCAACAGGCCGAATATGGTCGGTATGCTGAATACAATCGTGGCGGCCCATTGGAAGCGGCCCGAAAAGCTCAAGCCGCCGTACCAGTTCGGATGCAGACCATTGGGAACGATCAGTGACAGAAAGACGAGAGCCCAAACCAGGGTAAACAGGCGGTCAAGTTTGAACAGCCAGCCGATGGCGAGAATGCCAACAAGATTGACCGGATTCTGGAGAAGAAACCCCTGGTTCTGGTCAGCAAACAGACCGAACAGCACCACAAGACTGGTTTTGCTGAATTCGAGCGAATTGGAGGATTGATAGGGGCCCGAGATTTTTCCGAACGCATACTGATTATACGCAACCAACGCCGCGCAAGAAAGTCCGGCAATCAAGAGCAGCCGAATGACCCTCTTCAGGTCACCGGAAAGAAAGTAAATTCTTGCCGTGATGGCGATGATCAGGATCACGCAGGCCGCCGCAAACTTGATCTGAAGCCAAGGCAAGAATGCAATCAAGGCAAGGACAGCTGACTCAAGAAGAGCCGGCCGCTCCTTGCGGAGCGTGAAAAACCAATAGAGCCCCACCAGGCAGATCAGACCCGCAGGCAAGTCAGGATAGATCTGCGTTGCTGCTGGAATGAGCGGCAATGAAATCGTAGCGGCGGCAACCGCCCAGAATCGGTTACGTTCGACATCCGAGAATTGCGAGGCGAACTTGATTCCGGTGATGACGATCAGCGCGCCGACCGCCACCATGAACAACTTGGCACCGACGACGCCCCCGATCGAGAACGGCAGCGCGAGCAAGATCGGCAAGCCGATATTGTGGACGTTGTACAGGCCATTGGGACCAGCGACGACATGCGTGTTTTCAGGGTTCGGGGTTGCGTCGGTCGGAGCCAGGCCGAGCTCATATATTTCCCGAGATCTGAATTCGTCGAGATAGGGGGCGGTCTGCTCAAGCGAGCCATACTTCGCGATGCCGCTGGCCACGACCAGGTAGTGAGGTTCATCGCCGGTCACATCATTCTTCTCCTCATAACTCCAGAAGACGAGAGTCATGAGCGTGCACAAAAAATAGATGAGCAACAGCTGTGTGGAGTTGGTGGAAGTCACGCCTAAATCTCCAACCGATTAAAGATACCCGATGGCAGGTGTCTGAGGATGAGCATGATCAGCCACCATTTGGGTGGCGCATAAATGACGCTTTTGCCTGCCTTGATGCCCTTGACGATTTGCGCCGCCACATCTTCCACTCGCGCCAACTTCACTTTCTGCTGACTCAGGGCGGCGGTCATCGGCGTTTCGGTCGGTCCCGGTTTGATCAAAATGACTTTGACGTCTGTCTTCGCGAGCCTGTGTTGAAGGCCCTCGGCATATCGCGTCACCAACCCTTTCGCAGCGCCATAGACATAGTTCGATTTGCGGCCACGATCGCCGGCCACCGAACCGATCAGTGCCAAGGCGCCGTAGTTTCTCTTTTCCATTTCGCGAGCGCATGCCTCTGCGAACAGAACGGGCGAGGTGGCATTCACGCCTATCGCGTCTCGGCAGAGTTCAAGGCTGGCTTGGCACTCAGATTGATCCGGTAATGACCCATGCGCGATCAGTACGACATCGACGCGGCCTGCTCCAAAAGCGTCGGTAATGGTACGGTCTATCCCGGAAGGGTCGAGAAAATCAGCTGTGACGAGCTGCACGCTCGATTGGGGGCTGCGCACTTGGAGATCATCAGCCACGCGCTGCAGACGCGACCGGTCTCTGCCTATCAGGATCATCTCGGCCGGGCCATCAGCCAGCCAGACTCGAAGGCAATGCTCGGCAATCGCGGACGAGCCCCCAACCACTACAATTCTCATTTTCTTCTGCATCTAGTTTCCGATCAGGCGGCGTGAGAGGTCAGAGCTTATGCCTTGATCCCGGAACTTCAGGAATTCGGGCAAACGAGGATATCCCGAATGGAATAGCTCTTTTGGCATTCTTGCATCCTTCGCCGCGTAAAGCCGTCCCTTGGCTTCGCTCACGATTGCATCAAGTCGATCAAACAGTTTTTGAGTTCGTATTCCGCGATTTGGGAAGTCCAACGCGAGGGTCACGCCTGGCGCTGGAAAACTCAGCATACCGACGGGTTGTCTGTTGCCGAACGTCTTCAGGACCGTGAGGAAAGAGCCATCGCCGGACTTGGCAATCTCAGCCAAGATTGCCTGGATCGCATCAAAACCGGCGGCGCGGGGGATAACACACTGATACTGGTAAAACCCCTTGGGGCCGTACATCCGGTTCCAGTTGAGAAGGTTGTCCAGCGGGTAGAAGAGGCGCTCAAAGTGGTCGACGCTGCGTCCGGCCTTCAACTTGTTGAGGTGATAGTAAGCCAAGTTGAATGGCTTGAGCGAGAGTTCGTTGACGAGGGAAATCGGCGGCGTGACGGGCATGGTGAGTACGGACGGTCGAGACGAGAACGGCTGGGTTCGTTCGCTCGGCTTGCTTCGGGTGAACAGGCCGCGCACCCCCGCCCGGCGGGCGCAGTCGATCCAGGATACGGTGTGCTCCCAACCCGCCTCGGAATCATCGGCCAGGTGAAAGAAGTCCGGCAGCCCGGAAAACGGAATTGTTTCATTATCAAGCCAAGGACCGGCGACTCTGCGTAGCTGAACTTCGGCACGCAGTATCACCCCGGTCAAGCCCAGGCCCCCGACCGTCGCGCTGAACCAATCAGCATTTTCTGAAGGCCCGCAAACGATGGTTTCGCCATCGGTTCGCAGCAGTGTGACGCTGAGGACGTGGTCTCCGAAAGAGCCTGACGCGTGGTGGTTTTTTCCGTGTACGTCGTTGGCGATCGCTCCTCCGACGGTCACCATTTGTGTTCCTGGCGTTACGGGCAGCATCCATCCTCGGGGAACAAACAGCCGCTGGATATCTCTCAGCAGAACGCCCGCCTCGGATACAAGCCGGCCGGTCTTTTCGTCGAAAGCCACGAAACGGTTCAGGCCCTTGGTCACCCAAAGAATGCCGGATGAATTCAAACATGAGTCGCCGTAGCTACGGCCCATGCCGAAGGCCAGCCCCTTGAGTGGCCTGCGGCAGATGCTGCTTTCGAGTTTTGACGGATCCATCAGGTTGACGACCTGATGATGGTCAGCGGACAGGCCACCCCAAGACGATACACAGCTCATACTGACTCTGAACGGAATACAAATCTTCGATCCAGTTCGTACTTCAGGGCATAGCCTAACGCCAAACCGATAGCGCCTCCCAAGTAGCGCATGGCGGCGGTGCCATATAGATAGTGGAACCCCATCTCGAACGCCCAAAAAACAGCCGTCGTTGCTACGCCCAGAAGGGCATAGGCGCTGAATTTTGATGCATCTTCTGCGAAGCTATGTGCGCGAAAGCCGAAAATGTACTTTTTGTCGAGAACGTACTTCACGACCAAGCCTACGAATGTCCCGACGAGCAAGGCTGCGTAAACTTCGAACGGGCCTTGATAGGTGCGAACCGCAATTTCCTGACTGCCCAGGTTTGCCAGTGTAGCGATCACCGCAAACAATCCGTACTTCAATGCCAACTTTACAGAACTGGGCATGGAGTTCCCTGTGAAAGCTGCGCTTGACGTTGGGCGGGCTTCGATGCTTAACGCGCGGCATAGCCCACTTCAAGTTTATTTGCGATATCGCATTCCACTCCCTCCAAAGCCTCCAAGCGAGGTGTTTGCTGACGCGCAATCCAGTCAACGCGGATAGCCCGAGGTCCTTGTTTCAACGAAGTTGCGGTTGACAAAGTTTTGGCCTGTTACGACAAGCCCACGAGCAAAAATGGGGTAAGTAAATGGCCAAGAAGACCGCATTCATCACAGGAATCACCGGTCAGGACGGGGCCTATCTCTCGGCATTGCTGCTGAGCAAGGGTTACCGGGTGACGGGTCTGGTCCGGCGTTCATCCACTGCCGAGATCAATGATCTGCGGCTGCGCTGGCTCGGGATCGAGAAAGATGTGGAGCTGATCGATGGCGATCTGTCAGACCTCTCGGGTCTCGTGCGCTCGATCAAGGATATCCGTCCCGACGAAATCTATAATCTCGGCGCCCAGTCCTTTGTGAAATCCTCGTGGCAGCAGCCGATCCTCACCGGCCATGTGACCGCGATGGGCGTGACCAACGTGCTCGAGGCGATGCGTATCGAAGCCCCTGAGGCCCGGTTCTATCAGGCCTCGTCGTCTGAAATGTACGGCCTGATCCAGGAAGACATGCAGTCGGAGACGACGCCGTTCTATCCCCGCTCGCCTTATGCCGTGGCCAAGCTGTATGGCCACTGGATCACGGTCAACTACCGCGAGAGTTTCAACCTGCACGCCTCCAGCGGCATCCTGTTCAATCACGAGAGCCCGCTGCGCGGCATCGAGTTCGTGACCCGCAAGGTCACAGACAGCGTCGCGCGCATCAAGCTGGGGCTGTCCAAGGAGTTGCGGCTCGGCAACATCGACGCCAAGCGCGACTGGGGCCATGCCAAGGACTATGTGCGCGCGATGTGGCTCATGCTTCAACAGGACACGCCGGATGACTATGTGGTTGCCACCGGTGTGACCACGACCGTTCGTGACATGTGCCGCATCGCGTTCGCGCATGTCGGGCTCGACATGGAGAAACATCTGGTAATCGACCCGCTGCTGTTCCGGCCGGCAGAGGTCGATGTGCTGCTCGGCAATCCGGCGAAGGCCAAAGCAAAACTCGGCTGGGTTCCCGAAGTTTCGCTTGATGCGCTCATCCGTGAAATGGTCGATGCAGACTTGAAGCGCCTGAAATCCTGAGCCTCACATTCGTTCACGTTGACTAGACGGGCGTCCTGACATGCCGAACAAGCCTGGAGGCCGCAGAATCCTTGTCACGGGCGCGGGTGGCTTTGTCGGCGGCCATCTGCTGACGGAATTGGCAAGCGCCGGTTACGCGCCGGACGAAATACACGCGGTCATCGTTTCGCAGCACGCGCCGCCGCCGGGCGCGGGACATGCGCATGTCTGCGACTTGCGAGACGGCGCCGCGCTGAACGCCCTGATCCGGGAGCTGAAACCCACAGGTGTCGTTCACCTCGCCGCGGTCGCTTTGCCGGCCCAGGCCAAGCAAGATCCTTCGGCGGCCTGGGCGGTCAACTTCGAGGCCGTGCGGCAGCTCGCACACGCCATACTAGCGTCCGTGCCGGACTGCCCGCTCGCCTTCGCCGGCAGCTCTGAAAGCTATGGCCACACGTTCAACCTTGCCGGCGGTCCGGTGGACGAGTCGATGGCGCTCCGGCCCATGACACCTTATGCAGCGACAAAGGCCGCGGCGGATGTGGCGCTGGGCCAGATGCGCCATGACGGGCTAAAAGCCTTCCGCTTCCGGGCCTTCAATCATACCGGACCCGGTCAGCCACCCGACTATGTGGTGCCCAGCTTTGCCAAGCAGATCGCCGAAATCGCGCGCAGCGGGCAGGGCGGGGTGATCCGGGTCGGCAATCTTGATGCCGAGCGGGATTTCCTGGATGTGCGGGATGTGGTGCGCGCTTACCGGCTGGCGCTGGAGACGACACTTGATGCGGGGTCCGAGGGCGTGTTCAATCTTGCCTCGGGCCGGCCGCGCTCGATCCGCTCCATTCTCGATAGCCTTATCGAGATCGCGGGGGTCGATGTGTCCATCGAAACGGATGTGACCAAACTGCGGGCGAATGACGTTCCCCGGACCTGCGGCGCGATTGAGCGCGCGGGCCGGGAGATGGGCTGGACACCGTGCGTTCCCTTCGAGAAAACGCTAAGCGATACGTTGACGGCGATGTTGGCCCCGCCCGAAGGCCACGTTCCGTGATGCGGCTGCCCGGAACTTTCCGGGGCTGCAGGATCGATTTCTGACCTCTCGCCAAGAGAGGGAGTTCAACACGTCGCCCAAAGCGAAGTCCAGAATGGACGAGAGATTGGGAGGACCGTAGAGGTAGCATTGCTGATGAATGCAGTTGTCCGGTCATTTGTGGCGAGCTTGCCATCTCCCTGGGTCTCGTCTCTTCGCCAGTTGAAAGCCAAAGCGGTCCGAACCGCGCAGATGTCGTGGCAACAGCGGCATTTCGTGCCGGCGGCCATCGCCGGCGAGTTCCGGTCACGGGTCGTGCGTTCCAAGATCGGAACCTTGTGGTTTGTGCTGCATCCGCTGGCGATGGCGCTCATCTATGTGCTCATCCTTTCGGAGATTCTCGGCGCCAAGCTCGGCGGGGTCGACAAGCCGGGGGCATATGCCATTTACCTGTTGGCGGGGTTCACGGGCTGGAGCCTGTTCCTCGAGGTGCTGAACCGTTCGATGTCGGTTTTCATCGAGTACGCCAATGCGATGAAAAAAATCAATTTTCCCAAGGTATTCCTGCCGGCGGTGGTGGTCGGCGGGGCGCTCGTCAACAGCCTGCTGCTGTTCAGCGCGGTCGTCTTCATCATCATCTTCTACGATTATTTTCCCTCGATCCACTGGCTGGGCATCATACCGGCCGCTCTGTGTTCGATTTTTCTGGCACTGGGGCTTGGCTTGACGCTTGGAATCCTGAATGTTTTCAGCCGGGATGTGGGGCAGGTCATGATGGTTGTCACAAATCTCTGGTTCTGGATGACTCCCATTGTATATGCGAAGACCATGATCAGCGGAGTTGCGCTCAGTATCCTGCAAGTCAATCCGATGACCCCGGTGGTGACCGCCTATCAGGACGCGATCGTGTATGGCCGCTGGCCTGATTTCTCCAGTCTCGCCTATCCGGCATTGCTGGCGACCGGCCTGATGGTGTTTGCCTCGATCGTGTTCTGGCGAGCGAGCCCTGAATTGGTGGATGCTCTCTGATGTCAGGCAAACCCGTCGTTCTCGCCCTGCAGGGCGTCAGCAAGTCGTTCACGCAGTATCGTTCCAACTTCCACCGCCTGGCGCATTGGCTTGGACTTCCGGTCGGGCCTCGCTCGTCAGCGGATGTGATCCGCGATGTGTCCATCACGATCCACCAGGGAGAGTCGCTGGCGCTTATCGGCCAGAACGGCGCGGGCAAGAGCACGCTGCTGAAGCTGATCACCGGCACGATGGCCCCGACTAAGGGATCGATCGAGGTGACGCAGTCGATCAGTGCCATTCTGGAGCTTGGTCTCGGCTTCAACATGGAGTTCACGGGGCGCGAGAATGTTCGGCATTCGGGCGGCATGATGGGGCTTTCGCCGTCCCAGATCGATGCGCTCATCCCCGAGATCGAAGACTTCGCCGAGATCGGCGAGTATTTCGACATGCCCCTGCGGACCTATTCCAGCGGCATGCAGGCCCGCTTGTCCTTTGCGCTCGCTACAGCCATCCGACCCGAGATCCTGATCGTGGACGAAGTGCTTTCGGTCGGCGATGCCTACTTCCAGCACAAGAGCTTCGCCAAGATCCGCGAGTTTCGCAACAGCGGGAGCACGATCATTCTTGTCACACACAGCCTCGGCGATGTGCGCGAACTGTGCGACCGGGTGATCCTGATCGAGAAGGGCGCGGTCGTGCGGGACGGTCCGCCGGATGAGGTGATCGATTACTATAATGCCGTGGTCGCCGAAAAAGAGAACGCCAAGCTTTCCATCGAGCAACGGCGGCGCAAAGACGGTTGGTTGCATACCGAGTTCGGCGATGGCCGTGCACGGATGAGAAATATCGACCTCTTCCGTCCCGGCGAAAGCTCGCCGGTGCAGCTTGTCTCCGTCGGGGATACGCTGGAAGTGATGTCGGTGATCGAAATCCTCAGTCCGATGAAGGAATTGGTGATTGGCCACCGGATCGTCGACCGGACCGGACATGTCGTTTGGGGAACCAACACGCACCATTCCCGCCAGGTGCTGCACGATCTCGAGACCGGGCAGGTTGTGAATTCCGTGCTGCGGTTCGAGTGCGATCTGGGGCCAGGGTCCTATGCGCTTTGCTTTGGCCTCCACACGCAGGATACGCATCTCAATGATTGCTATCACAAGGCCGAAAACCAAATCGTTTTCGAAGTCATAAACACGAACAGGCGGTTCTTCATCGGCACCAGCCATCTTGAGGCCGAGTTCACGCTGACGGTGGATGAGCCCGCGCCGGTGGCCGCTTACCAGGCCGGATAATGCCATGACAGCCGCGCGTTGTATCAGAACGTCCCGATCGAGACGAAAAGACTTCGAGGTTTCACCTGTATGAGTACCGGAACCGGGCCCGTTTTCGTCCACTCTCTCTTCCGGAGCGGCAGCACCTACCTGTTCACCGTTTTCCGACGGGCGCGCGATGAACATGGCGCGCCAAGCTTTACAGCTTTCCAGGAAGCTCTGCACGAAGTCGCGTGGTATTGGAGGCGTACCGAAGCGCGACTCCTTGAAGTCGGAGCGACCGGCGAAGATCAAATTCTCCTTCGACATCCGGATACCGGGGGGCCCTATTTCAAGGAGCTGTTCGACACACATGAAGCCTGGGCGGATATCATCGCTGAAAAGTCGGTGTACGACGTGTTCGGTGCAGCGATGCAGACCGAAACTGCGGACTACTTTCGCGCCCTGATTCGTGCCGCGCCGCATCGTCCGGTGTTTCAGGAATGCAGGACGTCCCTAAGAATCCGTTCGATTCGCGAGGCGGTCGGCGGAACGCACATTCACCTCTGGCGCAATCCATGGGACCAGTGGTGGTCGATGCGCGTAACGCGTTACTTCGACACCGCAATTCAGATGTTCCTGAATGCGCCGGGCAGGCCAGTAAGTGTCGACCTGCTGCGCAACCGGATACAGTTTCCAGAAGCGCCGGGCATCACGCTCGACGGCGACTATGTTTTTTTCCAGCGCCGCCCGCCGGTTCCGTCGTCCAGCTACAAGTCATTTTATCTGATCTGGCTGCTGTCGTTGGAACATGGACTAAAGAACACGCAAGTCGACATCAATATCGAGTCGCTCTCTGGGTCTCCGGAATATCGTCAGCATACGGTTGAAACACTTCGCGAGCTCGGTGTTGATGGTCTCAACCTCGACGACAGTGCTGCGCCGGTGAGTTACTTTGGCGATTCCGATCGCGGATTCTTTGAGCCTCTCGAGGAAGAGGTTCACCAGATTCTCCGCCTGTCGGGATGGACGCACGAGCAACTTTCGAGCCTGCTGGCGGTCCGTAAGGCGCACGATCCACTTCAGCGGAAGGTTGTGGGGGCAGCCGAGGGGCTCAAGAAAGCGTTGGCTCAAGTCAGGACGACCTATCTCGAAACAGAACGTGATCGCGCAACAGATGCGCTGCGCGCCGCGAT
The DNA here is from genome assembly GCA_027485145.1 of Hyphomonadaceae bacterium. GTDB lineage: Bacteria > Pseudomonadota > Alphaproteobacteria > Caulobacterales > Hyphomonadaceae > Hyphomonas. The sequence continues at coordinate 25,117 of JAIXRO010000092.1, forward strand.
CGAAACGGCAGACCTCACAAGCCGTGTTCAGGGTCGCGAGGCTGATGCGGCGAAATTTGCCGAGAGCTTGCAGGCCGCGCTCTATGCACAGGCGGCTGAAGCCTCGGATAACCGGGTCCGGTTGGATGCGGAACTTGCCGAAACCCGCCACAAGCTTGGGCGTGCCGTCGAAGAGGTCCGTGATGTGCACCTCCGGCTGCAAGCGACGATCGGACAGTTGGCCGAGGCCAATGAGGAAATCAAGAACACCCACTTGCGGCTTCAGGATGCCCTGGGCCAGGAAATGGAGCGCTCCTCTCAATTGGCCGCCGCCAATGCGGAGATCCGTGATGTGCATTTGCGGCTCCAGGCCTCGCTCGGCCAGCAACAGGAGCTTGCGGCGGCCCTCACTGCAGCGCGAAAGACCAACATGGCGCTGCGCAATGTCGTAGCCGGATTGCGCCGCCAATCCGAACAGACTCGCGCGGAAAATCAGCGTGCGCTTCAGCAGCGAGAGGAAATCTCGCAGGCTTTCCGCGATTCATTCTCCTGGCGCCTGACCGCGCCTGTCCGGGCTCTGACCGGGGGTGCCCGGGCCACGCTGGCTCAAGGCCGCGAGGCGGCGCGCGCACTGCTGAAAGGCGCGCTGCGAATCTTGCGCACCTATCCCGTGTTGAAAACACCGGTCATGGCCGTGCTGTCGGTCAATCCAGCGCTCAAGGAGAGGCTGACGAACTTCGGGCAGCGACACCGCCTACCTGGCGATATCGTCGCGCCCAAGCCTGAATCGAGCTTCCTGCTGACGCCCGAACCGGGCAAGGTCGAAATCTGGGCGCAGGTACTGCAGCATCCCAAAGCGATCCCTACCGCAGGAAAGCCGACGTGAAACTCTGGTTCGACGGACAATGCTTTCAGACGGCAAGCCGGAACCGCGGCATCGGACGCTATTGCGCCGAACTTCTTCTGGCGCTGAAGCGTCAGGAGCCGGAGCTGGATATTCATGTTTCCCTGAATGCCAACCTGCCGGTCACAGCGCTCACGGCATATAACGCCCTCAAGCGCGTCATCGGCGATGCCAACGTGCATGTCTGGGAAAGCCTTTCCAAGGACGGTGAAGCCCAATCGGGATATGGTGATTTGCGCCGGGTCAGTGAGTTGGCGCTGATCCATCATGTCAACTGCCTCTCTCCGGACGTGAGCCTGTCATCCAGTCCGTTTGAAGGGCAATTCGACCCGGCTGTTCCGCTGCTGCCTTCGCCTCTCCTGGAGGCGCCCGTTTCCGGCATCTTCTACGATGCCATTCCCTGGCGGTTTCCGGATCGGTACCTGGGCGACCCATCCGTGCACAGATATTATAAGCGCCGCCTGGAATGCTACCGGGGTTTCGATTCCGTTCTCGCCATTTCGGCGTTTTCGAAGCGCGAAGCGGAAGATATCTTAAAGCTTTCGTCGTGCACGAACATTTCCGCAGGCGTGTCGCCAGACCTGCTGGCGAAGATGGCTGAGCCGATGGGAAACCTGCGTCCGGATCTCGGGCGGGGTTTCATATTCTACGTGGGCGCGCTCGACTGGCGCAAGAATGTCGAAATCATTCCCAAGGCGATTGCCGGCTTGCCCGAGACGCTTCGCCACGCGTGCAGCTTCGTGTTCGCCGGCGACCTGTCTCCGCCCCTCCTGCAGAACCTCCGCCAACTCTGGTCAGACCTTGGGCTTCCTCCGGGAAACTTCAAGCCGCTCGGCCTGGTTTCGGATGACGAGCTGGTCGAACTCTACCGCCGCGCCGGTGTGGTGGTGCAGCCGTCTTTCATGGAAGGTTTCGGGCTGACGGCGCTGGAAGCGCTGGTGTGCGATGTTCCGGTGCTTGCAGCCCGAGCCGGGGCCCTCCCCGAAATCGTACAGGCCGACGAGTGGTTGTTCGATCCCTCAACTCCGGCGGACCTCTCGGCACGGCTGGCGCAGGTGCTCAAGGCCCGCGACGGTGGAAAGGCAACGCTCAACACGCTGGGCGCTCACACGCGCGCGCTGACCTGGGAAAATACGGCGGCGACGGTGCTCGGTGTGCTGCATGCCATGGCGACGAAAGACAGCGGCCGGCCAGCGGCGAGTCTCGAGGCGCGCCGGCATGCCCTGGCATCGGCCGCGAACATTCCTGCATCCTTGAGCCGGACCGCGGCCGCGGCGCTGGCCCTGGCGGAACCGATCCCGCAGCAGGGACGCCGGATCCTGATCGACGCGACGTCCACCATCCACAGCCAGTTCCATTCCGGGATCCAACGGGTCGTTCGCAACATCTGCCTTAACGCACTTACGCAGTCCCGCCCCGGGGAACTCGAAACGCGGATCATCTACTGCGATGACACCGCCGGATGCTTCGATGCGCTTGGCGACCTCAGCCAACGGCCGGAAAAGTCTCCCGATCGCCGCGTGCTGCCGGGGCGCGGCGATCACGTCTTTGCGCTCGACAGTTCGTGGGATTTCTACAGACAGCAGGAGCCGTTCTTCCGCGAGGCGTTCCTGCGAGGCGCCCGGATCACGAGCTGCATCTACGATACCGTGCCGCTGCGCTCTTCGGCGTTCTGCGCGCGCGGGATGCCGGAAGTGTTTACCAGCTGGCTGCAAATGGTGCTGTCTTACTCGACAGGACTGATGTGCATCTCGAAGGCGGTCGCGGATGAAGTGATCAGCATTCTGGAGGCCATGAAGTTTCCCCGCGTCATCGACGTCGACTACTGGCCCCTTGGCGCCGATTTTGATGGCGCGCCAGTGGAGCCTCCGGCCGCGCCGTCGCCGGGTGCGAAGAAGTCGTTTCTCATGGTCGGTACGGTCGAGCCCAGAAAAGGCTACGCGGTCGCCCTGGCCGCGTTCGAAGATCTCTGGGCCCGCGGCATAGACGTCGAACTGGTGATCGCCGGAAAATATGGCTGGGGTGCGAACGACCTTGCAGACCGTATACGGACCAATCCGGAGTATGGCCGCCGCCTGACCTGGCATCAGTCGGCAAGCGATGCACTCTTGAAATCCCTCTATGCCGACTGCGAAGTGCTGGTTGCCGCTTCGTTCACGGAAGGGTTTGGCCTGCCGGTGGTTGAAGCCGGTCATTTCGGCAAGCCCGTGATTGCGAGCGACATTCCGGTTTTCCGGGAAGTCGCGGAAGGCGCCCCGGCAGCCGAGTTCTTCCCGGTGGGGGATGCGCAGGCGCTGGCCGACTGTATTGCGCAATTGGCGCGCGGAGAGCTCCCCGCAAGCTGGCAAAGCTATGATCGGCCGGCGGGGTGGCCGAGTTGGGCGGAGAGTACGCAGCAACTGCTCCACAAGCTGGATTCGAGCCAGTGGTATCATCGCTATGTCCCCGACATCATCGAAGGGTTCGTGTCCAATCATGACCTCGACAAGCACGTTCTTCGCCGGGCGATCGAGCCTGCCGAGCGGGCGCACAAACTCGACATCATTTCGGCGCCTGCCATCGTGGACGACCCACATACGATCAAGCTGACAGTCGCGGTCACGAACATGTCCGAAACGGTATGGCCCGGTGCCGGCATTCGAGGCGTCAACCCCGTGTGTCTCACGTATCACGTGCTCGACAAGGATGGCGGCATGCTGAGTTTTGAAAACCTTCGCACGCCTGTGCCGATGCTGCTTGTTCCGGGGGACACACAATACATGGCGCTTTATGTCGCCGCGCGCTGGGTCGATCAGGGTGGGCGCTACATTGATGTGCGTCTCGTCCAGGACGGGGTTGCCTGGTGGGACGGCGCCGTCCGGCTCGATCTCATCTGGTGAGGGAAGACCGGCCGGGGATGTCCGGGGGCCGCCATCAAGCTATTGCCTGTTCGATCCCGGCTGTGTGATCTGAACGGATATGGCCGCGTCATCTGCGGAACGAAGACGAACGAGGGCGTTTCGAATGTTGAGGACTCTGAAGGCCCTTGCCGCCTTGCCGGAACAAGGCGGAGCCGGATCGCCGCTTCCGTCCGAGTCTCTGGCCCGCCGCGAGGCGCTCTGGCACCTCGTGATCCTGCTGATCTTCGGCCTGTTGTTCGTGCATGTCTATGTTTCCTATCCCGCTGTGCCGCGAGGCGAGGGCGTCAACGGTTGGGAAGGCTGGTGGGACCAAAGCAATTACATCGGCAGTGCCCGCGCCCTTGCGGCGGGTGATTTCGCGCCGGAGCGGCACTGGTACCCGATCGGTTACTCGATGCTCGGCGCGCCGTTCGCCTGGCTGGGAATGCGCGACCCCTTCCTGCTGATCAATCTCGCGTCCTTCCTGATCTTCGTTCACTTTTTCATACGCCTTTTCCGGGACGTTCTGGGCGCGCCCGTTGCGGCGGCCGTGTTGGCCATCACGCTGATCCTGCCGTTCAGGGTACACGTGCCGCATGTGGTTGATGTGCCTTTGCTGCTGCAGTTCGCGGTGCCGTGGAACACCAATCCCGTTGCGGCGCTGTATCCGGTACTCTTGGTCGCGTTGATCTGGATCGCGCAGGACCGGGGCCGGGGCGTTGACGTGCTGATCGGCGCGATCGCCGGCGGCATCGTGGCGCTGCGTTTTGTGGAGGCGGTTCCCCTCCTCGTGCCGGGCGCTGTCTACGCATATCACCGGCTTTACCTGCAGCGGAAATGGTTCAATGCCGTCTACGCGCTGGGCGGAGCGTTCGCGGTGTTGGTTCCGGTCTTTGGATTGACATGGTACATCCACGGCGGATTGGCGTCAGGATACCTTGCCCAGTCCTCCACGATCGGTCTCTCGGTCTCGGACATTCACGAGCGCGCCGTGGCCATTTTCATGGATGCCGCCCCGCAGTTCAACGAACCTGAAACGGCCCTCTTCGGCTTGCATCCCTGGCTTGTTGTTTGCCTGCCACTGGCGGCGGCCTGGGTTTTCCTCGATTGGCGCAAGGCGCTTGCGCCGGTACTCACGGCCGCGTTGGCGACGCTGGTCTACCTCGCCTACAACGATTTCTCGCCGCTGAACGTGTTCCGCTATGCGTTGATCCACTACATGATCTGGGTACTGCCGGTTTTTGCCGCG
>JAIXRO010000152.1 GCA_027485145.1 Hyphomonadaceae bacterium
ATTCGAACACGAGTTAGTCGTGCACCTGAAGCAACATCCGTGCCTTGAGACCCGCCTCGGCGAGCGCCTCCGGCATTCGGATCATGGCGCGCTTGATGATGTCGGCGGCGGTGCCCTGCAGCGGCGCGTTGATCGCCTGGCGCTCGGCGAAGGCGCGGGCCGGGCCCTTGGCCTTCATGTCGGGCAGGTTGATCTTGCGGCCAAAGGCGGTGCGCACGAAACCGGTCTCGCGCGCGAAGTCCTTGGTTTCGTCCATGTACTGACGAATGCCGGGGAAGCGCTTGAAGTATTGCTTGATATACTCGCTCGCCTCGCCCTGCGGGATGCCGAGCTGGCGGGCGAGGCCGAAGCCGGAGATACCGTAGATGATGCCGAAATTGATCGCCTTGGCCTGGCGGCGCACCATCGGGTCCATGCCTTCGACCGGCACGCCAAACATCTCGCTGGCCGTCATGGCGTGAATGTCGAGCCCATCCTTGAAGGCTTTCTTCAGCGCCGGGATATCCGCCATGTGGGCGAGGATACGCAGCTCGATCTGTGAATAGTCGGCGGAAACGAGCACGTTGCCGTCCTCGGCGATAAAGGCCTCGCGGATCTTGCGGCCTTCCTCCGTCCGTACCGGGATGTTCTGCAGGTTCGGGTCGGTGGACGACAGGCGCCCGGTCTGCGCGCCCGCCATCATGTAGCTGGTATGCACGCGGCCCGTCTCCGGCTTGATCGCGGCCTGCAGCGCTTCTGTATAGGTGGAGCGCAGCTTGGACAGCATCCGCCAGTCCACGATCGTGCGGGGAAGGGCATGGCCCGCATCGGCGAGCTCTTCCAGCACATCAGCGTCGGTCTGCCAGGCGCCGGTCTTGGTCTTCTTGCCGCCGGGAATGTTCATTTCGTCGAACAGGATTTCGCCGAGCTGCTTGGGCGAGCCGATATTGAACGATCGCCCGGCCTGCTCATGCGCCTGCGCCTCGAGCCCGGCCATCCGCTGCGAGAAGTCTGCCGAGAGGCGCGACAGCATCTGCCGGTCCACCTTGATGCCGGCTTGCTCCATATCCGCGAGAACGGGCACCAGTGGGCGCTCCAGCGTTTCGTAAACGGTGGTCACTTCTTCCGTACGCAGACGGGGCTTCAGGACCTTCCAGAGACGCAGCGTCACGTCGGCATCCTCGGCCGCATACTCCGTGGCCTTGTCCAGCGGCACCTGCGCAAAGGTCTTCTGCGTCTTGCCGCTACCGGTAACGTCCTTGAACGAGATTGGCTTGTGTCCTAGATAGCGCTCGGAGAGTTCATCCATGCCGTGGTTGTGGATGCCGGCATTCAGCGCAAACGAGATCAGCATCGTGTCGTCAATCGGCGCCACACGGATGCCGTGCCGCGCAAACACGCTCAGGTCATACTTGATGTTCTGGCCGATCTTGAGGACGGCGGCGTCCTCCAGCATCGGCTTCAGCACCTTGAGCGCTTCGGCGCGCTTGATCTGGCGGGGTGGATCGGCGCCGAACATGTCGCCGCTTCCCGCAGCCACACCGGGGTCCACGTGTGCGAGCGGGATATAGCAGGCCTCGCCCGGGGTGAGCGCCAGCGAGACGCCGACCAATCCTCCGCCCACGGAATCCAGCGCATCTGTCTCGGTATCCACCGCCGCCCAGCCCTGCGCGGTCGCGCGCGCGACCCAGTCTTCCAGCGTCTTCAGATCGCGGATGCAGACATAGGCCGCGCGGTCGATGGCGACGGCGTCCGGCGGGGCAACATCCAGCGTCCCGTCTTTCTCCATCTGCTCGCGCACGCGGCGCGTGATGGTGCGGAACTCCATTTCCTCAAGGAACGCGATCAGCGTCCTGGGGTCAGGGTCCTGCACGGCCAGGTCTTCGAGCGAAACGGTGAGGGGCACATCGTCCTTGAGCGTGACGAGCTGCTTGGAGACGCGCACCTGATCGGCGAACGCGATCAGCGTCTCGCGGCGCTTCGGTTGCTTGATCTCGCCCGCGCGTTCCAGCAGCGCTTCGACGCTGCCATACTCGATGAGCAGCTGGGCCGCCGTCTTGATGCCGATGCCGGGCGCGCCGGGCACGTTGTCGACGCTGTCGCCCGCAAGCGATTGTACGTCCACCACCAGTTCCGGACCAACGCCGAACTTCTCGATCACGTCGTCCCGGCCCATCAGCTTGTTCTTCATCGGGTCGAGCATCAGCACCTTGTCGGAGACAAGCTGCATCAGGTCCTTGTCCGACGAGACGATGGTCACGCGCGCCCCCTTGGCCTCGGCGCCTCGGGCGTAGGTTGCGATCAGGTCATCGGCCTCGAAGCCTGTGAGTTCGATGGCATGCGCCGCAAAGGCTTCCGACGCGCGCCGCACCAGCGGGAACTGCGGCACGAGTTCCTCCGGCGCGGGCGGACGCTGGGCCTTGTAGAGGGGATAGAGGTCATTGCGGAATGTGTTGCCGGACGCGTCAAAGATGCAGGCAAAGTGCGTGGGGCGCTCGGCGCCCTTCAGGTCTTCCAGCAGTTTGAACAGCATGTTGCAGAAGCCGGAGACCGCGCCGACGGGCAGGCCATCCGAGGCCCGCGTCAAGGGCGGCAGGGCGTGGAACGCCCGGAAGATGTAGGCGCTCGCATCGATCAGGTAGAGATGGCTCTTGTCGGTGACGGGGGCCGTGGCCATGCGCGATTCCTCTGTGTTGGGGAGGGTTTAGCCGCTGGAGGCAGGCCCGTCACCCGGTCGATATCGCCCCGCCCGCGAGCGCCGTTGGAGGCCGCCTAAAATAGGAGTATGTTCGGGTTGCTCTGGGGAGGGACACAAGATGACAGATGATTCTGCGGCTGAATCCGCAAAGGCCGGCTGGCATCTCTGGGCGGTGGGCATCCTCGGCATCTTCTGGAACGGCTATGGCTGTTTCGACTTTGTCATGACGACGACCCGCAATGCCGCCTACATGGGCCAGTTTCCGCAGGAAATGCAGGATTACTGGTATTCCATGCCCTGGTGGATGTTCGGCATCTGGGCGGTCGGCGTGTTTGGCGCTCTGTTCGGCAGCATCGCGCTGCTGCTGCGCAGCGCCGCCTCGGTCACCCTGTTTGCAGCGGCGTTTCTTGCTTCGCTCGCCAGCTTTTATGTCGGCTGGAAAGATGCGAACGCGCCTGAAGCGGAGGGCATGCAGTTCATGCCTTTCGTGATCATGGCCATCGGTTTCGCCTTCACGGTTTACGCCTATTGGCAGTCACGTCGCGGGGTTCTGCGCTGACGCTTTCGACTGCCCACAAGATCCGGTGTCGCAGAATCACCGGTTTTGAGGGAGGAAAACATGACAAACACCCGGTACGGTCTGATCGGCCTTGCCAGCCTTACGCTTGCGGCCTGCGGGCCGGGCTTTTCCCCGGCGAGCGCGCCCGGTGAGCCCTGTCCCGAGATTACGGAGGCCGAATTCAACGCCTTCAGCAAGACAGGCTCGACAAAGGCGGTCGCCAAGGTCAGCGAAGAGGGCAACATCGCCATGACGACCGGCCCCGGCCAGGTCCAGTGCGCCTCGGGCAACAGCGCCGCCAAGTCCTGCCGCCGCCCGAACCCGCTGGTGATCCGGTACGAATTTGCCAACGGCTCCTCGGTGCATGTTCGGGTGCCGGCCGAAACCGAATACCGGTTCCGGGTCGGCGCGCAGCCGACGAGTTGCGAGATCATCAAGGCGGCCAGCACTTAGGCCTTTCCACAGACGCTTGCGCTCATCTGAATTCGGTCTAGCCTTCCTCCCAACGAAATCGGGAGGACGGCATGATCAATGAAAAGAACCTGACCTGGGTGTTGCGCAAGCGGCCCGTGGGCGACCTGCGCGAGGGCGACCTTGAACTCGTCGAGAGCGCGCTCGCGCCGCTCGAAGAGGGCCAGGTGCGGGCCAAGACGATCTACCTGTCGCTCGATCCGACGAACCGGATCTGGATGAGCGACATGGACGCTTACCTGCCGCCCGTGCAGATCGGCGACGCCATGCGCGGCGGCGGGCTGAGCGTGGTCACGGAAAGCCGCTTCGACGGCCTCGCCCCCGGCGACCTCGTGAATACCGGCCTCGCCGGCTGGGCCGTGTACAACACGCTGCCCGGCGCGGCATTGGCGAAACTGCCGAAGCTGCCGGGTGTTCCGCTCACGGCCTATATGGGCCCGCTGGGCGCGACCGGGATGACGGCCTATTTCGGGCTGATGGATATCGCCAAGCCGAAGGCGGGCGAGACGATTGTCGTCTCGGCGGCCGCAGGCGCGGTGGGCTCGATGGTCGGGCAGATCGCCAAGATCCAGGGCTGCCGCGTGGTTGGCATTGCGGGCGGCAAGGACAAGTGCCGCTGGCTGACAGAGGTCGCCGGCTTTGATGCGGCCATCGATTACAAGTCCGAGGATGTCGGCGCCATGCTCGACAAGCATTGTCCGAAAGGCATCGACATCAATTTCGAGAATGTCGGTGGACGGATCATGGACGAGGTGATGGCCCGCCTGAACGATTTCTCGCGCATGCCGCTGTGCGGGCTGATCTCGACCTATAACGACACCGCGCCCACGCCCGGACCCTACAATTTCGCCAATCTCCTGATGCGCCGCACCCTGGTGAAAGGCTTCATCGTCATCGACTATTTCCCGCGCTTCCCGGAAGGCATCCAGCAGATGGCCATGTGGCTGATGGAGGGCAAGCTGAAGTTCGAGACCGACATCGTGGACGGCTTCGAGAAGGCCCCGGCCAGCCTGTCGCGTCTCTTCGAAGGCAAGAACCTCGGCAAGCTGGTGGTCAAGGTGAGCGACGAACCGGCGTGATGCCCGGGCGACCGGCACGCGGCAGTCCCACGGCCGCGCGTGTCGCTTGCACAGCGGCCGCGATCCTGATCATATGAAGGAGAAAACCCGGCTCCAGGAGTATGGGATGCGACTTCGGCATCTGTTTTTGTTGGCATTTTTCGCGGCTGCCTTGGGTGGCCGGATGGCCCACGCCGAAACCGATGCACCGCAACCCGCCAGCCTCAGCGATTGGGCGGTCGCCATTGTCGCCGCCGATTGGCGCGACGGAGCCGGCGTACCAATCGAGGCGTTCGAGAATTCGCGGCGCGATCTGGCGCTCGGCTTCGCCGCCGCCGGGCTCAATCCGGACAACATCCTTGATCTGTCCATGAGGCCGGATGCGCGCACCGGTACGGGGCTGGCGTCGGACGAGGCATTCGCCGCGATTGCGGCCAAGGCAGAGGCGGCCCGGTCCGGATGCCTGCTGTACTTTACTTCGCACGGATCACCCGACGGGATGGTATTGGGCGATGAGGGGCTGCTGAGCCCGCCGCGCCTCGATTCGCTTATCGATGGCTGGTGCGGAGAGCGGCCAACCGTTGTCGTCGTTTCGGCCTGTTTCTCCGGCGTATTCGTGCCCGCGCTGGCCGCGCCCAACCGGATCGTCATGACCGCCGCGCGGCCGGACCGCTCGTCGTTCGGCTGTAGCGAGGACTCGACCTATCCTTACTTCGACGGCTGCGTGCTGGAGAGCTTGCCGGCAGCGGCGGACTTCATCCATCTCGCAAGCCTCAGCCGTTCCTGCGTCTCGCGCCGGGAGCGCGAAGAGCGGCTGACGCCGCCTTCCGAGCCGCAGCTTCGCATTGGCGCGGATGTCGAGGCCTCGCTGCCGTTCCTGAATTTCTGACAGGATTACGCGGACATCGCTGCGAATGCGGTGTCCAGATCAGCCTTCAGATCACGGACGGCTTCAAGACCGATGTGGAAGCGGAGGAGGGGGCCGGAGCGTTGCTCCGTCCAGCTGCCCTTCATGCGTGTGAGCTGCTGGTCGCACGGGATGACGAGGCTTTCGAACCCGCCCCAGGAAAAGCCCAGGCCGAAGAGAGACAGCGCTTCAAAGAAGCGTTCCATGCCCCCCTCTGGAACAGGCTTGAGGACAACGCCGAACAGGCCGTTGGAGCCGGTGAAGTCGCGCGTCCACAAGGCATGGTCCGGACTCGTGGGCAGCGCCGGGTGCAGTACGTCGGCCACCTCCGGGCGGGCGCTCAGCCATTGCGCCATCTCTAGGCCCGCCGCCTCATGCGCCTTGAGGCGTGTGTGCAGCGTGCGTAGGCCGCGCAGGGCGAGATAGGCATCATCCGGCGCAAGGCCGATGCCCCAGTCTTCCGAAACCGCGGCGATTTTCGCCGCCAGCCCGCCATTGCGCGTCATTACGGCGCCCGCAAAGGCGTCGGCGTGGCCGACGACATATTTGGTGAGGGCTTGCACGCTGATGTCCGCGCCCAGGGCGAGCGGCTGGTGGTGCAGGCCCGCGCCCCACGTATTGTCGCAGATAATCCGTATGCGGCGCGCCTTGCAGATCGCAGCGATCGCGGGAAGGTCTGCGATCTCGAACGTGAGCGAGCCGGGCGACTCGAGAAATATGGCCTGCGTTTCCGGGCGCAGGCGGCGCTCCAGATCGGCTGTGTCGCGCGGATCGAAACGCTCGGCCTCGATGCCCATCGCCTTGAGGCGGCGTTCGCAGAAGCGCGCCGTCGGGCCATAGGCGCTGTCCGTGAACAGAAGATGCCCGCCGGATGAGACGCAGGCCGCTATGGCAAGCGCGCAGGCTTGCAGGCCGTTGGAGGCAAGGCGCGTATGCGCCGCCCCTTCGAGTTCGCCCATCGCCGCTTCGAGTTCGCGGTGCACCGTAAGGCCCATCCGGCCATAAGTGGGCTTGGCACCGTAGAGCCCGGCCTCGTCGCGGAAAAGAACGGTCGAGGCGCGTTCCAGTGGCGGATTGACGGTCACCCGGTCCAGCCGCCCGGTGCGCGTGTGGATGAGGCGCGTTTCGGGGGCGGCCTCGTCGTCCGTCATGCCGGCGATTTTGCGATGGGGCGCGACGGATCCGACGCCCAGTCCGTCCACGAACCATCATAGACCGCGACGTCGTAGTTCCCGAGCCGGGCAAGCGCGAGCGCGGTGATGGCGGCTGTGACGCCCGAGCCGCAGGTCGTCACGGTCGGTGCGGCAGGATCCTTGAAGAGCTTTTTCAGTTCCTTCTCCGGTTTCATGCGGCCGTCTGCTGTCACCAGCTGGCTGCCGGGCAGGTTGATGCTGCCCGGAATGTGGCCCGAGGGCAGGCCGGCTCGCGGTTCGGGGTCGCGCCCGAAGAAGCGGCCATCGGGGCGCGCATCAATCACGGTGACCTTGGCCGCGCCGAGCAGGGCTTCGAGGCCTTTCGCATCCATCACCAGATCGCTGCGCACGCGCGGCGTGAAGTGGCGCTCACCGGTGATCGGCGGCATGTCGTCCAGTGCGCCGCCCGCTTCGACCCAGGCCGACAGGCCGCCGTCCAGTACGCGCACATCGCTCGCGCCCATGACCCGGAACATCCACCAGACGCGGGCTGCGGCGAAGAAGTTGTTCTGGTCGTAGACGATGATCCGGTTGCCATCGCCGAGGCCAAGCTTGCGCACGCGCGAGGAAAACTTCACGGCGTCGGGCAACATGTGCGGCAGCGACGAGGACGTGTCGGCAATCTCGTCAATGTCGAAATGCACCGCCTTCGGAATATGTCCGCGCATCCAGGCCTCGCGGCCGGTCTCCGGCGGATTGGTGAATGGCGCAAACCAGGTCGCATCCACGATGCGCACGTCGGGCGCCGAGATGTTGGTCATCAGCCAGTCAGCGCTGACAAGGGGATCACCGGATTCCATGCGTCTATTTCTCCATCCACGGCGGTACAGGCAATCCCTTTCCGCGCAGGAATTCGGGATTGTACAATTTTGACTGGTAGCGATTTCCGTAGTCGCAAAGGATCGTCACGATCGTGTGGCCGGGCCCGAGATCGCGTGCAAGACGGATGGCGCCCGCCACATTGATGCCGGCCGAGCCGCCGAGGCAGAGACCTTCTTCCTCGACGAGCCTGAAAAGGATGTTCAGGGCTTCATCGTCATGGATGCGATAGGCCTTGTCCACCTCGATGCCTTCAAGGTTGGCGGTGATGCGGCCCTGGCCAATGCCTTCGGTGATTGACGTGCCCTCGGCCTTGAGCTCGCCAGTGGTGTAGAAAGAATACAGCGCCGCGCCGCCAGGATCGGCCAGACCGATCTGGATCTTCCTGTTCTTCTCTTTCAGCGCGAGCGACACACCGCCCAGCGTGCCGCCGGAGCCGACGGCGCAGATGAAGCCATCGAGCTTGCCGTTCGTCTGTGTCCAGATTTCCTGCGCGGTGGTCGAATAGTGCGCGCGCCGGTTTGCCTGGTTGTCGAACTGGTTGGCCCAGATCGCGCCGTTCGGTTCTGACTTCGCAAGGTCTTCGGCGAGGCGGCCGGAATAGCGCACATAGTTGTTGGGGTTCGCGTAGGGCACAGCGTCGACTTCGATCAGCTCGGCGCCGAGCAGGCGGATCGCGTCTTTCTTCTCCTGGCTCTGGGTGCGCGGCATGACGATAACGACGCGGTAGCCAAGCGCCTTGCCGACGAGGGCGAGACCAATGCCGGTATTGCCGGCGGTGCCTTCCACGATCGTGCCACCGGGCTTCAGCAATCCGGCCGCTTCCGCTTCGCGCACGATGCCGAGCGCCGGACGGTCCTTCACCGACTGGCCAGGGTTCAGGAATTCGCACTTGCCGAGGATTTCACACCCGGTTGCCTCGGACGCACCCTTGAGGCGCAAAAGCGGCGTGTTGCCGATCAGATCAACGATCGAGCGATGGGCGGTCATCGAGGGGCGTTTCCTGTATTCATTCCGGGCTTTTTGACAGCCTTAAGGGGCTGCGGCACTCCCGGCAACGGGGGGGCGAATTTTTGATCCAAACGGCCGCAAGCCGCGTAGACAGCTTGATAGCCACAAGCCGGATTGACACTGGATGCTGTTCACGCGCGAAGACACTTACGCCGCCTTCATGATGGACCACGCGGCTGGCACCCATCCGGAATCGCTCGCGCTGGCGGGTGATCTTCACATGATGTTGAACAAGGATGCGGCAAGTACCGCCTTCGCCTGGTCGATTATCGGCGGCGCATTGCTCGAGTCTGCCGAGGCCGAACCTTTGGTGACGGCGCCGGAGCCGGAGCGTCCGAGCTACAAGCGGCGACGCTCGTCAGCGGGGGCGCGCGCGATCCTGGATATGGTCGCGGGCCCCATCACTTGGAAGCGCGGCCTGTCGGGCATTGCGTATCTTCCGATTGGTGTGCCCGGCGGAAAACTGATGATGCTGGACGCAGGGCAGAGCGTTCCCAAACATGGACATACGGTCATCGAAGCCACGGTGGTTGTTCAGGGCCGGTTAAGGGATGCTTTCGGAGAGTATGAAGAAGGAGACCTGATGCTGGGCGAGCCCGGCATGCATCACAAACCGGTCGCCGCAGGGAATGAGCCCTGCATCTGTTATGTGGCCGAGCCACCCCTGTTTAGTTGGAGACTACAATGACCGCGACACGCGCATTCCTCTCGATTTTGGCCCTCGCTTTTGCAGGCACAGCGACCGCTGAGCCCGTCAAGACATGGCAGCCCAAGGCGGGCGACGTGATCAGCTTCAATGTGCTGCGGGACGGGCAGGCGTTTGGCAAACATGCCGTGCGTTTCGAAAAAGGCGCCGATGGCACGCTGACGGCCACAACGGACGTGTCGTTGAAGGCCGGCCTCGGTCCGGTGACACTGTTTCGCTACGAACTGGACGCGACCGAAACCTGGATCGCCGGCAAGCTCGTGTCCGTGAACGGAAAGGTCAACGAAGACGGCAAGAAGCGCTCGGTGGTCGCCAAGCGCGACGGTGACGCGCTGAATGTCAAAGGCAGCGATTTCAGCGGCGTGGCGCCGACCGGCATCTTGCCGGCAAGCCACTGGAACTATGACCAGACCAAGTCGAGCAAACTTCTGTCCACGGAAGATGGCGAGATCATCAATGTGAAAGTCGAAAGCCTCGGTCGCGAGAAGATCAAGGCGGGCGGCAAGACAGTGAATGCCAACCGCTATCGGATGGACTCGGCCATCGATGTCGACCTCTGGTATGATGATACCGGGCGCTGGGTGAAGCTCACGTTCGAGGCGCGCGGCCAGACGATCGATTACGTGCTCGACAAGATGTACTGAGCGGTTCCAGGGGCGGCGGATGGGCGTACTGAGGCTGGTCCTCGGCGATCAACTGTCGCCGTCCCTGTCATCCTTGCGCGATATCGGCCCGGATGATGTGGTGCTGATTGCCGAGGTTGCCGAAGAAGCGACCTATGTGCGCCATCACAAGAAGAAGATCGCGTTCCTGTTCGCGGCCATGCGCCACTTTGCGGCGGAGTTGAAGGCCGCCGGGCACAACGTGCGGTATGTCCGGCTGGATGATGCCGGCAATCAGGGCTCGCTGCGCGGCGAGGTGGCCCGGGCGCTCGAAGCTGCGCCGGCGCTTTCCGGTGTGGTCGTCACCAGGCCCGGCGAATGGCGGCTGATGCAGGACATGGAAGCCTGGCGTGATCTTTTGCCAGTTCCCGTCGAACTTCGCGACGATGACCGCTTCATTGTTCCGCTGGCGGAGTTCTTTGCCTGGGCCAAGGGCCGCAAGCAATTCCGGATGGAATTCTTCTACCG
Source organism: Hyphomonadaceae bacterium (assembly GCA_027485145.1). Taxonomy (GTDB): domain Bacteria; phylum Pseudomonadota; class Alphaproteobacteria; order Caulobacterales; family Hyphomonadaceae; genus Hyphomonas. The sequence goes on from JAIXRO010000152.1 coordinate 10,532, forward strand.
TGAGGTCCGCCGCAAGACCGGCCTGTTGATGGACGGGGATGAACCGGCCGGGGGGCAGTGGAATTTCGATCACGACAATCGCAAGCGCTTGCCGAAATCGATGGTGCCACCGGCGCGCTTCCTGCCGGAACCGGACGCCCTGACGCGGGAGGTCATCGACTTCGTCCGCACGCGGTTTGCGGATCATTTCGGCGATCTAGAGCCCTTCGTGTTCGCCACGACGCGGGCCGGGGCGGAGGCGGCGAGAGATCATTTCATGGCCGAAATCCTGCCTGGCTTCGGGGACTGGCAGGATGCGATGGCGAAGGGCGAGCCCTGGATGTGGCACTCCCTCCTGTCGATGTACCTGAATTGCGGTCTGCTGGAACCGCTGGACGTTTGCCGCCGCGCCGAGGCCGAGTGGCGGGCCGGGCGCGCGCCGTTGAACGCGGTGGAAGGCTTCATCCGGCAGATCATCGGCTGGCGCGAGTACGTGCGGGGCATCTATTGGCTGAAGATGCCGCACTATGCCGAGACCAATGCACTCGCGGCGCACCGCCCGCTGCCGGACTTCTTCTGGACCGGCGAGACCGGAATGCGCTGCATGGCCGACGCGATTGGCCAGACCAGGCGCCATGCCTATGCGCACCATATCCAGCGCCTGATGGTGACCGGCAACTTCGCCCTGATTGCCGGGCTTGATCCGCGTGCGGTCAATGAGTGGTACCTGCTGGTGTATGCCGATGCCTATGAGTGGGTTGAGCTGCCGAACACGCATGGCATGGCGCTGCATGCCGATGGCGGGCTGATGGCGTCGAAGCCCTATGCGGCCAGTGGAAACTATATCAACAAGATGTCCGACTATTGTGGTTCCTGCGCCTACGACGTCCGGGCACGGACGGGCGACAAGGCCTGCCCGTTCAACTATCTCTACTGGGATTTCATTGCGCGCAACCAGGCCCGCCTGCAGTCAAATCAACGCATGGCCCTGATCTACAAGTCGTTCGAACGCCTTCCAGAAGACGAAATCTCCGCCATGCGGAAAGACGCAGCCGCCTTCCTCGACGGCCTTGGCGCGGGTACTCCCTGAACAGTCGGTTAATGCCGACCGGTGAAGTTCGATCGCCGCTCAAGACGCACGTTTACGCTGTTCTGCTATTTGTCATCGTCAGGCACTGCCGTGAGAAACGGACTGGAGACGCTGTCAATGGACACCAAGACCGCAAAACCCGCGGCCAACTGGTCGATCAGCCGGTTGATTCGCGAAGTCGCGATCCCGGACAAGCACCGGGAAGGCCTGCGGCAGAAGCAGCTCGATGCGGTCCGCAACATGACCGTGGTCGTCCTGCTCGCGAACCTCCTCAATGTGTTCGTCGTCCTTCAATCGTTCAGCGGTTCATCTGTCGGCACGATCCTCGCGATCTGGGGCTTCTGCTTCACCGTCATGATCGGCTTCCGCTTCCTGACTTACCTGCGCGAGCGCGCCGGACATGCCGGCGAAGAAGACTCCAAACGCCTGCTCGAAGCGGTGTCGCGCGGCGCATCGGTCAGCGGGATTTTCTGGGCTGTCGCACCGTTGATGGTGATGAGCGCGGTGGATCCCAAAGGCCAGATGGTGATGGGGATCGTCATGGCCGGCATGATGTTTGCCGGCGCATTCCTGCTTTCGCGGATTCCCGAAGCCGCCTTCTCGTTCATCATTCCGGTCGGCGTCGGCCTGGTTGTCTCGATGCAGTTCCAGCAGGAAGCGGCGTATCAGTTCATTTCCGTGATGACGATCGTGTACATGGGCGTGCTGATGTTCGCCGTGCGCTGGACGCATCTGCAGTTCGTGGAGCAGCATCTCAGCGAAGCGGCCGTTCACGAACAGTCCCAGCTGATCGGCCTGCTGCTGCGTGACTTCGAGGAGAGCACCTCCGACTGGCTCTGGCAGACCAATGCGGATGGCCGGCTGGAAGACATTCCGCTCGTCGTCGATACCAATCCCGATTCGGTCAACTTCATGAGCAAGGGCGAATTGCTGGCCAACCTGTTCGTGCCTGGCGAGTCTCGCAAGGTTCTGGAGACGGCGCTGAGCCGGAATCACGGTTTCCGCGATATCGTGCTGCAGGTCCAGAAGACGACGGGTGATGAATGCTGGGTGTCGCTCACCGGCAAGCCGATCTTCGAAGGCGCGGATTTCCGCGGCTTCCGCGGCGTTGCGGCGGACATCACCGAGTCCAAGCAGATCGAAGACCGCATTGCGCACATGGCCCACTATGATGGCCTGACGGGACTGCCGAACCGGGTGACGATGCAGGAGCACCTGGAAAAGATGCTTCGCAAGCCGGCGGCGGCCGACCGGGTGCGCGCGCTTCTCTGGCTTGACCTTGATAACTTCAAATGGGTCAACGACACGCTGGGCCATCCGGCCGGCGACGAACTGCTGCGTCAGGTCGCTGGCCGCATCAACGAGATGGTGGAAAAGGCGGACCTCGTTGCGCGTCTTGGCGGCGACGAGTTTGCCATCATCGTGGAGCGCCCGGTCGGCGGCTCGCTCGAAGCCTTCATCGACATGATCACCGACCATCTGCGTACGCCGTACAATGTCTGGGGCTCGACAGCTTACTGCGCGGCCTCCTTCGGTGTGCGGGTCTTTGATGCATTCACCACCGACTCGAACCAGATCCTGAAGCATGCAGACCTTGCGCTGTACGATGCCAAGAAGAGCGGCAAGGCCCAGTGGCGGATGTTTACGCCTGCGCTGGAAGCCAGCACCAAGGCGCGTGTCCAGACCGAGGTCGACCTTGAGCGCGCCATTGATGACGGCGAGTTGGTGGTCTACTTCCAGCCGCTGGTCGATGCCCGCTCGCACAAGATGATCGGTGCCGAGACGCTGCTGCGCTGGCAACACCCGACGCGCGGACTGGTCTATCCCGATCAGTTCATCGAGGCCGCAGAAGACAATGGCCTGATCACGCGGATGGGTGAGTGGGTCATCCGCGCTGCCCTGATGGAAGCCGCACGGCTGCCAGATCACGTCAAGGTGGCGGTCAACATTTCGCCGCTGCAAATTCACTCGGCGACGCTGGTGTCGACAATCGTCAATGCGCTCGCCGCCAACAATATTTCCCCGAGCCGTCTGGAACTCGAGATCACCGAGTCGGTGCTGATGACCGATACGGAATTCACGCTGAAGCGTCTGCACCAGATCAAGGAACTCGGTGTCCGGATCGCCCTCGACGATTTCGGAACCGGCTATTCCTCCCTCAGCTATCTGCGCGCGTTCCCGTTCGACAAGATCAAGATCGACAAGAGCTTCGTGAAGGATATCGAGTTGCGGGCGGACAGCCGGGCTATCACGATTGCGACCTTGAACCTCGCCAAGTCACTGGGCATGCGGTGCACGGCCGAAGGTGTCGAGACGCTCTACCAGGCCGATTTCCTGCGCGATCATGGTTGCGACGAGCTGCAAGGCTTCTTCATCAGCCGCGCGCAGCCGATCGAGAACCTCGCCCATCTCGTCGCGGTCAGCCCGCGCTGCGAACTCCCGGCGCCGCAGGTTCAGGTGCTGGAGCCGAAGGACGAAGCGAATGTCGTCTCGTTCCCAAGCGAGAAGCGGGCCTGAGGCCGATCAGGGCGTCGGTTCGGCCGGCGGGGTTTCGGGGGCAGGTTCGGGGGTAGGCTCAGGTTTGGGCTTGCGGCCGAACAGTCCGCCCAGCGCGTCCCGGGCCGCCCTTTCAGCTGCGTCTTCCAGCTCTTCTTCGATGTCGCGCGGTGCAGCAGGCGCGGCGGGCGTGCCGGTCGCTGGATCCGCCGGCGCAGCGCCCGTCGGGGCCGGCTTCGCCGGAACACCGATCAGGTTGCCGATCTCGTTCGTGAGCTTGCCTCGCAGTTCCGCTTCGAGCGCGGCCTGAACGCCGGAGAAGTCCGGCGTGACCTTCAGCTGGTTCCAGCTGCCGGACAGACGGACTGGCACCGGAATGCCATTCAGCTGGACGACCGAACCGGTGCCCTGGCCCTTCTTGTCGATGGCCGTGGCAAGGCGAATGTCCAGCTTTTGCCCGCCGATATCGATGTTGCCGGTGCCGTCCATGCCGAGCGCCGGGCTGATCAGCTTGAGCAGATCGACCGTCGCGACGCCGTCCTTGATCTTCAGTACACTGTCGAACTTCGTGAAGTCCGTCTCGGCAGTCGGCGAGAGTACGCTTCGGAAGTCGATCGAGTTCAGCTTGCCTGTTGTGAAGGCCTGCTGGAGCGACTGTGCGCTGCGCACAAGCTGCGTGACGTTCAGGCCCTTGAGGGCGCCTTCGCTGAGATTGGTCGAAACCTGGCCGTTCAGGCCGTTCATCAGCGCGTCGAGCGTGTCCCCGCGCGTGGTTGCGTCGACCTTGAAGGCTCCGGTGCCGGCGAGTTTGTCGAACCCGGCGAGCGTGCCGAGCAAGCTCGACATCGCCACGCTGTCACCCTGCATCGAAAGCGAGACGGCCGGGATCGCTGACGAGGCGTCGACCGACATCCGGCCTTCCCAGTTGCCCCCGAAAGCCTTGAACTTCGACAGGTCGGCGGCGAGCTTGCCATCGGTCAGCTTTGCCGTGAGCGCTGCGTCCGTCAGCTTCACGCTGCCGAGGGTAATCTCGCGGGTGATGATCTGCAGATCGGCATTTGCGGCGGAAAGACCGGCGAGGTCGAGCTTGTCCTTGCTCCAGGCCTGAAGCGGTTGGGCCGGTTTCGGTTCCTGGTCTGCCGGGGCGAGGAACGGCGACAGGTCGAGCGCGCCCATGTTGAGCTTGCCGGTGAGGCGCGGTTTGGCGCCGGAGAAATCCAGTCCGGCCGTGCCCTTTGCGGTGATGCCATCGAGTTTCATGTCGAGGGCCGAGAGGGCGATGTTGGTGAAACTGCCACTGACATCGCCGGCGGCCGAGAACGTCTGCAGCGTGGCGCCGGGTGCCAGTTCTATGTCGGCAGCCGCGAGCAAAGCGCGCAGCTGCGGGCTGGAAGCGTTCAGCTTGCCTTTGATGACGCCGGGCTCCGCGAGCGCCAGGTCGCCGGAATAGGTCGCCTTCAGCAGGTCGCTGTCATGGACAAAATCGATTGCAGACAGTTGCAGCGCGTCGAGAGCGCCCGAGACGTTACCCGCGAACGTTACCTTTTCGAGCGCTGCCGCGGCCGGCAGTTCGAACTTCATCTGGCGGGCCAGTTCGCCGGCCTGGGGCGTTTCAAAGCTGAGCTTGCCATTGAGCGCGGGCGCGGCGGCGAGAGAGACTGCGCCAACATAATCAGCCGTGATCAGCGGACCCTTGATCTTGAGCTTCTCGAACGCGAGCGCCGGCTCGGTCAGCGCGCCGCTGACCTTGCCTTCAACGTCCAGCGCGCCGAGCGGGGCGGCGTCGATCGGCAGCTCGATGGCCGCAAATTTCGCCAGCGCGTCGATCTTGGGTGCGTCGAACGTGAAGTTTCCGGTGACCGTCGGGGCAGGGCCGAGATTGATCTGGCCGGTGAAACCCGTCTTCGCGAGATCCGAAGACTGACTGAATTTGCGCACATTGATCGCAAGCGTGTCGAGCGTGCCGGAGACATCGCCTTCCGCGTTGATCTTGCCCAGTTTCGAAAGATCGAACGGCACCTCGATCTTCGCGTAATCGAGAAGGGAGCTGACCGCTTCGGAGCGGGCGGAGAACTTGCCGTCGAGGGTCGGCACCGCGCCCAGCGTGACCGCGCCGTCATAGCGTGCATTGATGAAGGCCGTACCGAGCGTCGCTTCGAGCGTTGCGGGCTGGCCTGTCGTCGCGGCTTCGAGCGAGTCCAGATTGGCGTTGATCGAGAACTGCTGACCCTGGAAAAGACCGTCCGCGTCGAGCTTGAACGGCGCGTCGAGCGCCGTCATCGCGGCCGTGAGGTCAAGTTCGCGCAGCTCGTAACGTGCCCCGGCCTGCGCATCCTGATAGGTCAGGCTCGCATTTTCGAGACGGAGTTGTTCGACAGCGCCGTTGAAGCCGCCTTGTTCCTTGCCGGGGTCTGACGTGCCCGTATCCTCCAGCACCCAGTTGGTGCTGCCATCCGCCTTTTTCTGGAGCGAGACCGAGGCGTCGATGAATGCGAGCTCGTGCACCTCCACGCGCTGGCCGAACAGCAAGGGCGCCCATTTGACGGCGCCGCGCAATTCGCCGGCCTCGATCATGTAGGCGCCTTCGAATCCCTCGGGATTGGCGACCTTCATGCCGCCAATGCTGGCGGCGATGCGGGGAAAGAGCGACAGGCGGACATCGCCGTCGAGCGTGACCTTGCGCTGCAGGGCTTCGCCCGCGGCACGTTCAACCTGCGCGCGGTAAACGGATTTCGGAATCAGGAAGGGAACAGCCAGCGCGGCGCCGATCAGAATTACAAAAATTCCGCCTGCAATCAGGGCGATACGCTTCATGTTACAAATTCCTTGTTGGGTCTGGCCTCAACGATAACAAATACTGTGTCGCTTGAATGGCAGGTGAAGGACAAATGGCAGGCAAAGGGCCTTATCAAGGCGCTGCGCGGACTGTTTCAGCACCGCTTGACCCGGCAAGCCGCCGCGATTAGAGAGGCGCTTCGCTCAAAAGGCGGCCAGTAAATGCGCGGGTGTAGCTCAGTCGGTTAGAGTGCCGGCCTGTCACGCCGGAGGTCGCGGGTTCGAGCCCCGTCACTCGCGCCATTCCGGAAGGAATGAAAACCTCCCAACTCATTGAAAGTCTTGGAGTAAAGACGCTCCCCGGGGTGCGTTTTGGTGCGCCGCCACGTGTTTCAAGGCTTTTGGGATCCGTGGTGAACTTGTTCTTGGACTTTGATCGCCGGGCCGTGATCCAGCGGCCCTTCGCAACGGTCAATCCAGATTGCGATGACGCGCCTTGATGCGAGCTTCGCTACCGACTTCGGGACGACGTTTCCCGCCCTCGCGTCACGGCTATGCAGGTCAGTTCGACGCGCTATTCTTGCCGATGGACGCCGAGTTTGGCGCAGGACAAACAGGACGAGGGTGAAGATGGCGGACAACGCGTCACAGGTGCAGCGCAAACCCATCGACAAGGACGCGATCCGCGAGCGCTACCGGATCGAGCGGGACAAACGTCTGCGCAGCGACGGCAATGATCAGTACACCCGGATCGCTGGCCTGTTCGACGATTACCTTGACGACCCTTACACGCCCGTCACCCCCCGCGCTCCGAAGACGGACCACGTGACCTTCGCCTTTGGCGGCGGCGGCTTTGCCGGCCTTGTCACCGGTGCCCGGCTGAAGGAGGCCGGCATCACCGATGTGCGCATCATCGAGCGGGGCGGTGATTTCGGCGGCACCTGGTACTGGAACCGCTATCCCGGCGCGCAGTGTGATACCGCGTCGATGATCTACATGCCGCTGCTCGAAGAGACCGGCCACATGCCGAGCGAGAAGTATGCGCACGCCCCGGAAATCCTGCAGCAGTGCCAACGCATCGGGCGCCACTACGACCTTTACGAAAATGCGCTCTTCCATACCGTGATCGATGACCTGTCCTGGGACGAGGCGCGCAGCGTCTGGGTGATCCGCACGAACCGCGGCGACAACTTCACGGCAAAGTATATCGGCCTCGGCACTGGGCCGCTGAACACGCCGAAGCTGCCGGGTATTCCCGGCATCAAGGACTTCAAGGGCCACGCCTTCCACACCAGCCGGTGGGATTATGAGTACACTGGCGGCGATCCCAGCGGGGCGCCGCTCGAGAAGTTGAAGGACAAGCGCGTTGCCATCATCGGCACCGGTGCCACCGCGGTGCAGGTCGTCCCGCATCTCGCCCGGTCCGCCAAAGCGCTTTACGTCTTCCAGCGCACGCCCTCGTCCATCGATGTGCGCGACAACCGGCCGATTGATCCGGAATGGTTTTCGTCCATCGCCGGCCCAGGCTGGCAGCAGCGCTGGATGGAGAATTTCACGCAGAACCAGGCCGGGCTCGGTATGGCGCCGGAAGACCTGGTGCAGGATGGCTGGACCGATCTGGCCAAGCGCATCCGCAACCGCATCCTGCAGCTGCCGCCGGAAGAGCGTAACCCGGCCGGCATGCTCGCAGCCTATGAGGACGCCGACCATGAGAAGATGGAAGAAATCCGCCAGCGCGCCGAAACGGTGGTCAAGGACCGCGAGACGGCCGAGAAGCTGAAGGCCTGGTATCGCCAGCTGTGCAAGCGGCCCTGTTTCCACGACCAGTACCTGCAGGCGTTCAATGAACCCGGGGCCCACCTGATCGATACCGATGGCAAGGGCGTGGAGCGCATCACCGAAAAGGGCGTCGTCGTGAACGGCGTCGAGTACGAGGTTGATTGCATCGTCTACGCATCAGGCTTCGAAGTGGGCACGCCGCTTGAGCGGCGCACCGGCTTTGACCCCAAGGGCCGCGGCGGGGTCACGCTCTCGCAATACTGGGCCGACGGCATGCGCACCAAGCATGGCATGCACGTCCACAATTTCCCGAACGCCTTCCTCGTTCAGGCGACGCAGGCGGCAAACCTCATCTCCAACTATCCGCACAACCTTGTCGATGCCGCGCGGACGATCTCCCTGGTCGTCAGCCACGCCGAGGCGACGGGCGCAAAGGAAGTCGAAGTCAGCAAGGATGCCGAAGACGAATGGGTGAACCTGCTGTTGTCGGGCATGGGCCTGATGATCGGCTCGCCCGAGTGCACGCCGGGTTACTATAACAACGAGGGCCGCGATCCCGGTCCGCAGGCGCGCTATTTCGTGGGCTATCCGGCAGGCGCCGTCGCCTTCTTCAATTACATTGAAGGTTGGCGCACGTCTGGCGCATTCGAAGGTATCGAGTTCCGCGCAGGCGCCTGACCGCCCCGCATCGACCCGGGACCTTCACGTCTGATCGCGATATCGGTCAGACGTTTTCATCCAGGCCGGCGGCGCGACAGGTCAGTCGCGGTTGCCGAGAATGGCGCCGGTAGCGATGAGATCGGTCAGCAGCGAAAGCGTTGCCCGGCCGGAGCCTTCGAAGGGATCCAGCTCGGCGCGCTTGAAGTATTTTAGCAGCATGGCCGGGTTGAGCTTGCTGATGTTCACCTGCGCCATCGTCCAGTTCCCGAACTGGCGCTCTGAGATTTCCTCATAGATCAGGAGACGAACCTGCTGGTGCCGGTCGTCGCGGACGATCGCATTGAACAGGTCGCACACTTCGTCCCGTCCGCCTTCGATGACCTGGATGAAGAGGTCCTTGGAGACACATAGAAGTCCGGTGATGCCGAGCGCGGGATTGTTCTTGCGGGACTGTTCGAGAATGCTGTCAACGAAGGGACCGCTGAGCGGCTGCAGCGGGCGGCTGGCGTAAAGGCAACGGACGAGCATGGCTTGGATTACCTTTTATTGTTGAGCAGGGCGAGAAACTCGCCGCGCAGGATGTGATCTTTCAGGAACGATCCGCGCATGACGCTGTTGATCATCTTGGTCTGGTCGTCCTTCACCCCGCGCCAGTGCATGCAGAAGTGATCGGCCTCCATCACAACGGCGAGGCCGTCCGGACGGACCTTGTTCATCAGCACTTCGGCCATCTGCGTGATCGCCTCTTCCTGGATCTGCGGGCGCGACATCACCCATTCAGCGAGCCGCGAATATTTCGACAACCCGATCAGGTTGGAATGCTCGTTCGGCATGATGCCGATCCACAGCCGCCCCATGATCGGGCAGAAGTGGTGGCTGCAGGCGCTGCGCACTGTGATCGGGCCGACGATCATCAGCTCGTTGAGGGAGGACGCATTCGGAAATTCGGTGACCGGCGGCGCCTCGACATAGCGGCCGCTGAATACTTCGGTCAGGTACATCTTGGCGACGCGGCGGGCTGTGTCCTGAGTGTTGTGGTCGCTGTCGGTGTCGATCACGAGGCTTTCGAGCACCCCTTTGAATTTCGTCTCGACCTCAGCCAGCAATTCGTCGAGTTCGCCCGGCTGGAGAAAGGCGGAGATATTGTCATTGGCATGGAACCGCTTCCTTGCCTTCTGGATGCGGGTCCGGATGCGTGCAGAAACCGGCTCCTTGGAGGCGGACTTCGGGGTCTTGGGGCTATCGTCCATGTCGGTCCTGGCTCACTGGCTAGATTGGCGGGAGCCTTAAGGCATTGTGCCGGCGCCGTCCTGTTTGAAAATCCTATACGGAGGCGAGCCGCAATCCGATCACTGGAACCATACGCTCTTCGATCCAGCGCGTCGGCGTCAGCGTACAAGCGCCGAGAGACAAGGGTTTGCCATGGACCGCGGGGATCGCGAAGCAGAACGGGAGACCGCCCAGGCGTCGCTGACCGTCTGGTTCGATGGCGCTTGCCCTCTGTGCCGGCGCGAGATTGCCCTGTTTCGAAAGCTGGACCGGCGCGGCGCGATACATTTCGAGGATGTCAGCCGTCCGGACGCCTCTTGTCCGCTCGATCCGGCTGAGCTGCTTGCCCGTTTCCACGCGCGGGAGCGAGGAGGGCCGGTGGTTTCGGGCGCAGCGGCCTTTGCGGCCATGTGGCGGGCGATCCCTCTGCTGCGGCCGATCGGCGAACTGGCGCGCATGCCGCCACTTCTCTGGCTTCTGGAGCGGCTCTACACGGTGTTTCTGAGAATCCGGCCGCGGCTCCAACGGCTTGCGCGTTAGCATACAGTGTTCCACTCGCGGCCGAGCGGCTCAACGCGCCGGTTCCGCCCGTCCAGTTCCCGCTACGTGGCCGCGGGCGTGCGTGTTACGAAGATGCCGCCCGTCGCGATCCGCGACCGGTTCCTAGACCCAGACAGGGAGACTTCACGCGCATGGACATATTCCGGGCGATCTACACGTCGCGGCCATTCGGGTTCGACACAAGCATCCTGAGCGGAATCTTGATGGATGCACGACGCGCGAACGAGCGAGACGGCATAACCGGCGCTCTGATCTGCCGCGCCGATATCTACATGCAATGGCTTGAGGGGCCCGAAACAGAGGTCAGGCGCGCCTTGGAACGAATTTTTGTCGATGACCGCCACCTCGAAGTGACGTTGCGCGTCTCAGGCCAAGTGGCTGAACGGATGTTTCCGGCTTGGGCGATGCGGCATGATCCGGCCGAGACCTGGATCTGGTCCCAGACCGAAATCGACGCCGGCGCCCTCGATCGCGCAACGCCCGACGACTATGTCGGCTGTTTCAGATCGTTGCCAGCTTGAGCCATCCGTTGAAGCCCTAACCGTTTGGCCGGCAATCTGGAGCGACCGCTAGAGGGCGATGCTGCGTTTTCAGTGTGACATGAACACAGGCAGGGGCGAGCGCGTCAGCATCAGCTGGCTCGGTCCGCCGGTCAGCCGTTGCAGGAGCCTGGGCCGGCGATAGGCCCCCATGACGATCATGTCGGCATTGAACCCGTTCGCTGCCTCGATCAGTCGTTCGCCGACGGCCTTTCCGAGGCTGTCTTCGTTGCGAACCGTAACGCGCAGATCGTGACGCGCCAGATGTGCCGCGATGTCGAGACCGGGCACGTCGCCGTGCTCGGTCGGTCCGGTCTGGGCATCGACGGTGACGATGCACACTTCGGCATTCTTTGCCAGAATCGGCAGGGCGGAGTGAATGGCGCGTGAGGCCTCGCGGCTGGCATCCCAGGCGAGCAGCACACGCTCTCCTATGACCTTGGGTTTCCAATCCTTCGGCACGGCCAGCACAGGCCGGCCGGCGCCAAACAGGGCGCCTTCGATGATCTCGCCATGAAGCGCGGTATCCGGGCGGTCCGGCATGCGTGCGACCAGAACGTCCGCGTACCGCGCAAACAGGGACGTGACCTGGGACAGGCCGTTGATGAAGTTCATCGTGTGCCGGAATTCCACCGCTGGGGTTTTCTGCTCGATGTGCCGGTGAAGATCAGACCGGAAGGCCCGCAATTCTTCGCTGCTGGCCTGGATCATCATCGACACGTCGGTCTGTGTTGACCCGAAACCGTCAACGAAGACGGGCATGGGCTGAACCCCGATGGCGCAGCAGCTGAGATGGGCGTTCCAGTTTTCGGCCACGGCAGCGGCCTGATCGACCAGGTCATGGTCGGGCGAAACGGACGAAACGCAAACGGATATGTCGCGAAAACCCATGTCGAGATACTCCCTTGTCGCGCGCCGAATGAGTGGCTGCGCATACCCAAAACATGTGGATCGGACGGGGCTCTGCCTATCCGGGAAAACACCTACCCGGCAGTGTGAACTCAGACGGCGTCGATCGCCGCCTGCAGCAAGGCGCGCACTCCTCCGGCGACGGCATGCAGTCCGGCATTCGGGATCGCCTGCATGGACGCGACCGGATCGATCGCGCTGATCTCGATGCCACCGTCCGTCTCCCTGAGGATGACGTTGCAAGGCAACATGGCGCCTACGCGGGGTTCCATGGCGATGGCCTCGAAAGCCATCTTCGGATTGCACGCGCCAAGAATGCGGTAGCCCGGCATGTCGGCGCCAAGCTTCTTCTTCATCGTGGCCTGCACATCGATTTCCGTGAGGATCCCGAAGCCCTGATCGGCGAGCGCCGCGCGAACCCCGGTCTCCACATCGGCCATGGAGGCGGCGGCAATAGTCCGCGTGATCGTGTAGGTCATGGCTCGCCGAGGGGAGTGTCGGGTGAAATCAGGATGCGGTGCGCGGCGCCGTCAGGGTCATCAAACTGGCCGGATCGCACCGACCAGATGAAAGCCGCGAGCCCGGTCAATCCCATCAGCAGCGCGATGGGGATCAGGAAAACAAGTCCGCTCATGCGGTTTTCTCCGTGTTCAGATTAAGCCGGATGGCATTCAGGCAAACGATCAGGGACGAGCCCGACATCGCGATCGCGGCAACGAGGGGCGTCGCATAGCCGATGATCGCAATCGGCACGGCGACGAAGTTGTAGGCGGCGGCGAAGGCGAAATTCTGAAGCATGGCTGCGCGCGCCCGGCGGGCGGTTTGCACGAGCAGCGGCAGCGGTGCCAGCCCCGCCGCATAGACCGCATCAGCGGCGGACTGGCTGACGTCCAGCGCGCCGCCCGGAGCGGCGGACGCATGCGCCAGCGCCAAGGCGCCCGCATCGTTGAGGCCGTCCCCGATCATCAGGACGCGCTTTCCGCCCGCTTCCAGTTCGTTCAGGCGGCGAACCTTGTCCTGCGGACTGGCGGACGCCATCCAGGTCTCGATGCCGAGCTTGGCGGCAACATCCGCGACGGCCCCCGGACGGTCGCCCGAGACAATTTCGACGCCAAGGCCAAGCTTGCGCAGCTGCGCAATCGCTTGCGCCGCTTCCGGCTGGATGTCGTCCTCGAAGCGGATTTCGACCGGCGTGTCTGAACCCCGGGCCAGAAACAGTGATGCGCCGGTATGGGCGGCCGCGTCGGCGCCCGTCCAGACCGCCGAGCCGAGCCTGCAGGTCACGCCGTTCACCTCGCCTTCGAGACCGAGGCCGGGGAACTCCTTCACTCCGATGGCGACCGGACCCGGGCCGGCGGCGGTGGTCAAGGCGCGCGATAGCGGATGCCGGCTTGCGCGTCCGAGCTGCGCGGCGGCGCTCAGGTCTGCGGGGTTCAGCTGGTCCCGGATCAGCCGCGGCGTTCCGAGTGTCAGCGTGCCGGTCTTGTCGAAGATCACGTGATCACAGGCCGCAATGCGCTCCAGTGCGTCCCCGGACTTGAGATAGACGCCGCCCCGGAACAGGCGCCCGGCGGCGACGACCTGGACGACGGGCGCTGCCAGCGCAAGGGCGCAGGGGCAGGTAATGATCAGTGTAGAGACGGCGATCAGGATCGCCTCGCGCATGTCCCGGCCGGCGAGCAGCCATCCGAGGAAGGTCAGCAGGGCGACAGAGTGCACCACCGGCACGTAAAGCGAGACCGCCTTGTCGGCGATGCGCCGGTAGGTCGACCGCTTCTGCTCTCCGGCTTCCAGCATCCGGGCAATGTCGGCCAGAAGCGAGTCGGCGCTGGCGGCGGTCGCCCGGCCG
>JAIXRO010000137.1 GCA_027485145.1 Hyphomonadaceae bacterium
CGAACACGTTGCGGACCGTCTTCATCTATGGCGGCAATTGGCTCGCCGATCCTGTGGATCCGCCGGGGCTTTCATATAACAAGACGTTCGGCCGCTCCTCGAACCAGGAAATGCTGACGGGCGGGCACAATCTCGTCATCGCACCGGACGAATTCGTCTTCTTCCGCCCGCACCAGAGCGAGGCGGTGTTCCTGCAATTCGGCGACATTGCGGTTTACGAAGATGGCCGCATTACGGGGCGCTGGCCGGTCTTTCCGGCCTCGGCCTGACGCGCGGTCCACGTAGTTTTCCGAATACCCTGACCTGCGCACCCATGCCGAGATGGTGCTTGGCATCAGAGGGATGGGCGCGACATGGATGGAAGCTTCGAACCGGTCCGGCCCTATGCCGGTGCTGACCCTGCCTTTCGCCGGCACGTGGACACATTTCTGGACTCGGCTCTCACCGAGCCACTGCGCGCCGCCGGGCGGGCAACGACCGGCCTCAAGTCGTCGCCGCCGGCCTGCGCCGCGTGGAGCGCCATCCTTCGGGAACAAGGCTGGGCTGCGCCTTCCTGGCCAGTTGAACACGGCGGCGCCGGCTGGACCACCGCCCAGCGCCTCTGCTTCGAAAATGCCTGCGCCGAGCGGGACGCGCCGCTGATCCAGTCGTCGGGCGTGCGAACCATCGGCCCCCTGATCATCGCGGAAGGGTCTGCCGCTCAAAGGGCCCGTTACCTGCCCGCCATCCTCGATGGCCGGCATGAATGGTGCCAGGGCTTTTCCGAACCCCAGGCCGGATCGGATCTCTCCGCACTGAATCTGCGGGCCGAACGGGACGGAGATGATTTCGTCCTTACAGGGAGCAAGCTTTGGACAAGCTTTGCGCAGTACGCGACGCATATGTTCCTGCTCGCCCGCTGCGATCCATCTAGCAAGGGCGGTGACGGCCTCGTGTTCCTGCTGGTGGAGATGGACCGACCGGGCATCCATGTCCGGCCCATCCGCTTTATCGACGGCGAATGCGAAACCAACGAAATATTCTTCGACGGTGTGCGCACACCCGCCCGCGACCGGATCGGAGACATTGGCCAGGGCTGGAAAACGGCCAAGCGGCTGATGGCGATCGCGCGGTCCAACAACACGACGACCGGCATGTTGCGTCGCGCGCTGCGCGCAGCACGGCTGGAATGCGCGCTGGCGGGCGAGATCGACGCGGAAATGCTTGGCAAACTCGCGGGCTTGTCTCAACGGATCGACACCTTCGAAGCGCTCGAACACCACACCGTCTCGCAGCAGATCAATATCGATGCGGCCTCTTCCACCTCCATGCTGAAACTGATGGCGACAGAGCTGCATCAGTCGATCACGGAAGTGGGCCTTGAATGCGCGCCGGCCAGCGCATTTGTGCAGGCCAAGTATCTCGCCACCCGCGCCGCGACGATCTACTCCGGCACCAGCGAAGTGCACCGAAACATTCTGGCCCGCGCCATCGGCTGCCCCTGATGCTCGGCCCCGGATGGACGCACCGGAGCACTGCGTAGATTTACGCATAGACGCCGGGAGGATCGCGGGAAACAATCGGCCAAAGGAAGCCCACCATATCAGGAGCCCGCACATGGCGAAATTCACAGGCGTTCGTTCATCGGTACTGGCGCTTTCGCTCGCGGCGGTCGCCGCTTCGATGGCCGCGTGCACCAGCACCGACCCCGCGCGCGCCGCCGCACCGGCAAACGCCATGCCGGAAATGCCGGGCCGCGCCTTTGCCCAGCGAACCTGTGCCGGATGCCATTCCATCGAGCGCACCGGCGACAGTCCGCACCCGGACGCCCTGCCGTTCCGGCGGATTTCAGAGCATTATCCTGTCCGCGATCTCGAAGAGGCCTTCGCCGAAGGTATCTTTGTCGGCCATCCGGACATGCCGCCCTTCAAGCTCTCCCCCGAGGAGATCGACGACCTGCTGGACTATCTGGAGGCCATCCAGGATCCGGTCTGAACCTGAAAGCGAGCGTTAACGTAAATTCCCACGCTCAATGGACAATGGACGCGCTGCTTGCCGCAGCGTCCGTGTTCCTTTGCTTCCCAATCTGTGCATCATCGCCCCAAAAACGAGACAACATCCTTGGGGAGAGCCATGCATTACGCTGAACTGAAACAAGCGCGCGAAGAACTGACGGGACCCGGCGGGCCGTTCGAGATTGTCGAAGCCGACATTCTGGGCCAGCGCATCCGCACGTTCCGGAATGCCCCGCCCAGCGTACGCGAAGTCTGGCTGTCGACACTGCAGTTCGCAGACCGTCCTTACCTGATCTACGAAGACGAACGGCTGACCTATGCCGACTCGCACAAGCTGGCGAATGCAGTGGCCAGCTGGCTGATGGCTCAAGGCGTGAAGCCGGGCGACCGCGTCGCCATCGCGATGCGGAACTTTCCGGAGTGGATGCTGATCTACTGGGCCTGTGTTTCCATTGGCGTTGCCGTCGTCGGCATGAATGCGTGGTGGACGGCTGAAGAGATGGCATACGGCCTGACCGATTCGGCGCCCAAGGTCCTGTTCCTCGATGCCGAACGCCTGGCCCGCGTCAAGGAGCGGCCCGAGATGGTGACAGGCATGAAACTCGTCGGCGTGCGCATCCCCGATGCACCCGCCAACATCATTCCCTGGGCGGACGTGATTGCCAATGGCGGCGCCCTCCCGGATGTCGCCGTCGATCCGGATTCGGATGCCTGTATTTTCTATACGTCGGGAACCACAGGCTTTCCGAAAGGCGCGCAGCTGACGCATCGCGGCTGCGTCGCAAACCTGATGAACATACAATACGCCGGGGCGTCGTCCGCGCTCGCGATGCAGCGGGCCACTGGCCTAGAGCCGCCCGCAACACCGCCTGTACCCGTCACGCTGATCACTACGCCCTTGTTTCACGTCACCGCGAACAATTGTGGCGCCTACGCAGCGACCGCTGTCGGCGGCGCACTCGTACTCATGTATCGCTGGGATGCAGGCGAGGCGCTGCGCCTGATCGAGCGGGAACGTATCAGCGGCATGAGCGGCGTGCCGGTCATGGCGCGCGAGTTGATCAACCATCCGGATTTCGAGAAGACCGATACGTCCAGCCTGCTGGCGCTCGCCGGCGGCGGCGCGCAGGTACCGCCCGACCTCGTGCTCAAGATTGAATCCAAGGTCGCAACGGCCCGTCCGGGAACAGGCTATGGCATGACTGAGACCTGCGGAATCATCACGTCGATTTCAGGAGATTTCTTTGTCGACAAGCCGGACAGTGCCGGCCCCAGCATGCCGAACTTCGAAGTAAAGTGCGTGGACGAAAATGGCCGGACGGTGGGTCCCGGAGAAATCGGTGAACTGTGGGTACGCGGATCATCGGTCATCAAGGGGTACATCAATCGCCCGGACGCAACTGCTGCATCGATCGTCGATGGCTGGCTGCAGACCGGCGATGTCGCCCGGATCGACGAGCATGGCTTCATTTATATTGTGGACCGCAAGAAGGACATGGTGCTGCGCGGCGGGGAAAACGTCTACTGCGCAGAGGTCGAGGCTACGCTCTACCGTCATTCGGCGATTGCCGAATGCTGCGTATTCGGCGTGCCGGATGACCGGCTGGGCGAGGAAGTCGGAGCCGCCATCGTTCTGAAACCGGGCGAGGCCCTGACCGACGCGGTGCTGCGCGAGCATTGCGCGGCGATCATGGCGAAGCACAAGATCCCGCGCTACGTCTGGTTCCTCGATGAACCCCTGCCCCGGAATGCGAGCGGCAAGTTCCTGAAGCGCGAATTGCGAGACCGCCTTAGTCCGAAAGCCTAGCGCTGGCGGGCCGGGGATGCGTCGTGCCGCCAAAAAAAAGCCCGCAGCTCATGGCTGCGGGCTTTTCCGTTCAATGTGCGAAACGTGCGATCAGAAGTCTTTCTTCACGCGCACGCCGTAGAAGCGCGGCGGGCCAGCGATGAAGGTCGGGATACCGAACGCATCCCCGGTGTTGCCAGCGTCGATGAGGTAGTTCTCGTCGAAAAGGTTGGTGACATAGCCTTCAACGGCCAGGCCATTCTCAAGGGTCAGTTCAGCCGTAAGGTTGAACAGGTCGTACGCGTCTTCCGAGAGCAGGTCCCGTTCGGTGTTGTCGAAATAGACGTCCGACTGCCAGACGACACTCGGGATCACGCGCAGTTCTCCGATGCCGACGTCCTTTGTGAACACAGCGGCGAGTGAGGCCGTGTGATCTGGCGACAGTCGAAGGCGGTTACCGCCGAATTGCTGCGGGCGTCCGTCCACTTCGTCCTCGAAGCGCGCTTTGTTGTAACCATAGCTGGCAACGAACGTCGCCGCGTCGGTCGGTGACCAGATCGCCTGAGTCTCAAGGCCATAGCTCGTGGCATTACCTGCGTTGAGTGGCACGATTTGACCGTTGGCGTTGACGACGGACGATTGGAAGTTGGTGTAGTCGTAGAAGAATACCGAGGCATCGAGACCCAGTTGGCCGCCGAACGTGAGGCCCTTGGCACCCACTTCGTAGCTGTCGACTTCTTCCGCAGGCAGAAGACTGAAGCGATTGGCCGCATTGGTCGTCGAGGCTGTGATCACTTCCGGACGCCGGCCACGGGCGATGTTGCCGAAGAGGTTCCATTCGCTCGTCAGTTCATAGATTGCAGCCACACGCCATGTGGTGCCGTCAAACTCATCCGAGGAGGTCAGACGGGCCCGGCCATTGGCGTTCGGAGCCGCTGGCGTCGCCGCGGTGGCGAAGACGCCGCCGAAAGTGAGGTTCGACGGGCCATTGAGATTGCCGACTTCGATGCCGGTTGTCTTTTCTTCCTGGGTGAAACGCACGCCGGCGGTGACTTCCAGGCGGTCGGTGACGTCCACGCTGGCGTCTGCAAACACGTCATATGACTCGGTCTTGCCTGTGTTGGCAAAGAACTCGTTGTGGATCGGCTTGAGGCGAAGACCGCGGGCGAGCGGGTTCAGGTTGATTGCCGGCAGCGTGTTCACGTCTGGCGCGTTTGGCGGGCGGATGAAGCCGCCGAGGAAGGCCTGAAGCGCACGCTCGTCATAGGTGAGCGGCACATACTGACGGCCATCTTCGTTCGTATAGCTGACGCCCGCAAAGCCGCGGACCCGGCCGCCGTTGTCATAGTTGAGGCGGAACTCCTGGCTGAACTGGTCGCCTTCGGCGTCCTCGGCGAAGATCAGCAGCGGCAGGCCGAAACCATCCGGATCGAACACTTCGAGGCTCTCGAAGCTGCGCGCGCCGGTGATCGAGTTCAGCGTCAGCGCGTCCGAGATATCCCAGCGGCCGAGCAGCGTGGTGGAGAGCACTTCGCGGTCGAGGCCAAGCTTCTCTCCGCCAAGGAAGTTGCCGAAGCTGTTGAGGTTGGCCGGATCGCCGGCGTCCACAGACTCGCCCGGAAGCGGGGCATAGAGGCCGGACTTGAAGCTCGTGCCCGACGGATTGTCCTGCTGGTAGTTCACGATCAGGTCGAGGCGCATTGCGTCATTCGGCTCGACGGCGATCGAGGCCCGCACGGCCTGCATGTCCTGGCTGTTGAAGTCTTCTTCATTCGGGTTGAGGCTTTCGACATAGCCATCCCGCTTGCGCGACCGGGCCGCAAGACGGAAGGCCACCACATCGCCAAAAACCGGGCCGGTCACGTGGCCGCCGAAATACTCTTCACCGAAATTGCCGATACCGGCTTCGATGCTGCCACCGAATTCAAACTCGGGCTTGGCCTGGATGATGTTGACGCCGCCGATCAGGGCGCCGCGCCCGAACAGGGTCGGCTGCGGACCTTTGGCCACCTCGATACGTTCCATGTCGAACAGTTCGACAATCGAGCCGCGCGAACGCGATATCGACACACCGTCCTGGAACACGGCGATACGCGGTTCGATGTTGGCTTCGCCGCTGTCCGACGTAATGCCGCGGATCACGAAGCCGGGGTTGTTGGGGCTCTGCTCCTGAACTTCGAAACCCGGGACGAAGCGGGCGACGGCATCAAACTCGTCAAGGCCGAGATCGTCGAGGAATTGGGCATCCAGCGCGGTCACGGCGACCGGAACGTCCTGCAGGTCCTGTTCGCGTTTCTGCAGGGTGACGGTGATCGTGTTCTGGACCACCGGCTCGTCGGCAGTCTCCTGGGCATGCACGACGGGCGCGCTGACCGAGGCGAGGCCGAGCACCGAGACGGCGCTGAAGAGAATGGATTTCATGGGAGGCTCCTGTTGCACCTGCGAAGGCGCCGTTGCCCTACGCAGATTACGTGACGCAGGCGCGACAGTTTATTTTCAGGATTACGACATTGCCCGCGGTCCGATCCGCGCCCGTTGGCCAGCGTTGGCGTGCGTAGATTCCGGCCCTCAATTCATCGTTGCATTCATGAGATCGCTAAGTTCGACCCGGCCAGCATTGCGTCAGGTTGGGGCGGTCGCTCGATGTTCCAAGCCCGGGAGCTGCCGAAGTGACAACGCAAAGGAGACCCGCATGTCGCAGGACCTGACTCCCGCATTCAGTGCTGTCTTTCCGGACGCCCAATCCGAAACGCGTTCCCTGCTCCGCCCCGTGGTCACCGGTTTCGAACCTGCTGACACCGTCTGCCCGCTTGAAGCGAGGATGCAAGAAGTGAAGTTCGCCTGCGAGAACGCGCCACCTGGCGGAAAGCAATGCGCGTCCCTGCGGTACTACCAATCGGCAGAACGCGCCCGGGTTTCCGGCGATGAAGCCGAGTGCATCCGCAGGCTTGCCGCGGCCGAAAAAGCGCTCGCCTAGACCGTTCAAACCGCAGTCGTGCCATTGCCCCCTCCAGGCCAATGACACGGCATACGGCGTGTACGGACTTTCCGGCTCATGTACCCACACGCTGCATGCGCTGGTTCGGTTTGAGTGCTTACTGGGCGGCAACACGGTGTCAGAGCCGTTGTTGCCGCCCGTTTTTCATCGACCCAGCGATCACGCCGCGCGCGACGTCCGCAAATAGGCAGGATCGAAATCGGCGAGCCGCTCGAGGCTTTCACAATTGAGCAGATCCACGCGTCCGCGCCGGACGCACAGAAGTCCCGTCAGGCGCAGCTGCCGCATGACCCTGTTGAGATGTTCGGGCGAAAGACCAAGAACGTCGGCCACCACATATTGCGACAACGGACAATCAAACGCATTCACCTTTGGCGCCCCCCCGAGCGTCAGGCGTTCGCAGAGCTCCAGATAGAAATGCGCCGTCCGTTCGCGGGCATTGCGGCGCCCGAGACTGACGATGCGCTCTTCAAGCATCGCGCCCGCCCGCGCCGCATCCCACAGCATGTACCGCGCAAGTCCTGGCGCTCGCATGAGGGCACTGGAGAGTTCGCTGACATCGACTTCGGAGACTTCTGCGGCTGTTATCGCCCGCACGGAGTGATCGGTTTCCAGCCCGGAAGCATCAGCGGACGTGACAGCGAGAAGCCCGATCAGGTCACCCGGCAGGTAGATGGACAACACCTGCCGTCCGCCGGACGGAAGCGTACGGTAGGCGTAGGCCCATCCCGCCTCAAGTATGAACGCATGTGTAAACGCGGTGCCGCGCTGGATCAGTTCATCATCGGCTTCAAAAGCCCGCCGGCGCACTGTAAGTGCATCGAGTGCTTCGCGATGTTCCAGAGGCAAATGCGCAGCCGTTGTCAGGCGCCGCGATAACGGCCTGTGAAGCGCAAGGACGTCCGGGTATGGGCCGGGCTCAGGAAAAGAGTCCGTTGGCGGTTGCCCTGACCAGCCTTTAAGGGCATCCGATGACGCAAACGCAGTATCAGACTGCGGAGGCTCAGGCGCCTTCGGTTGATTGCTCACGGCCCGGCTCAGCGCCGGCCCTGGATGAACTGCACCAGCACGATGATGATCGCCACCACGATGAGGATGTGGATGAACCCACCCAACGTGTAAGAAGTCACAAGACCAAGGGCCCATAACACAAGTAATACGATTGCGACTGTCCAGAGCATTGGGCCAGTTCCTTTTTCTGAGTTGGCGCCGCCAATGCAACGCGGGATAATTTGGTTCGAGTACTGAGGGGCCAACGGACCGCCGGCACATCTGCCGTTAGACCTTCAACTCCCTTGGATTTATGCGGCGATGTGGCCCGGCACTCTCCCGACCCACGAACGCAGCTAATCTTTGTTAGCTTTGCTCATTTCCCGGCGGCAGCATCGGAATCTACGCATCGCGGACCGGGCTCAGTCACGGCTAACGAATAATCCGGCACAACTGGAACTTGTGTGCTAGAACCTTGTCTCACGGCCAATATGAAGGCGCACGCCATGCCGGACCCGAACAATCGACAGAGCCAAAAGGGCTACCTGCCCGCACTTCCTGCTACCTCGGAAAGTGGCCGAAGCCGTGCCGGAATCCCCATTGCGGCAATCGGGGCGTCGGCAGGCGGCCTGAAGGCATTCATGGAATTCCTTGAAGCCATTCCGGAGAACTCCGGTATGGCGTTCGTGCTGATCCAGCATCTGGCGCCTGACAGCAAGAGCCTGATGGCGGAAATACTCGGCGCACGGACACATATGAAGGTGCGCCAGATTGAGAATGGTGATCTCGTCGAACGCGACTGCGTGTACGTCAATCCGCCGGGCCATGACGTCTCCCTGTCGCGAGACACCCTGTCACTGAGGGCCTACCCCCCCGGTGCACGCACCAGCCTGCCGTTTGATTTCTTTCTGCACTCGCTGGCAGTTGAGCGCGGCGCCCGCGCGATGTGCGTCATACTTTCAGGCACAGGAAACGACGGCAGCAAAGGCTTGAAGACGATCAAGCAATCTGGGGGATTCGTGATTGCGCAAAGCCCCGAGGATGCGAGCGAAGACGGGATGCCGCGCAGCGCCATACTCACGGGCGATGTGGATGCGGTTCTGGAAGCGGCGCAGGCTCCGGCCGCGCTTTTGAACTGGAACACGTTGGCATCGCACCTGCATTCGGGCGCCATCGAACCCGGCACAAGTTCTGTACCCGATTGGCTCGCGCAGGTCCTTGAAATCATCCTTGAGCGGACGGGAGCCGACTTCCGTCTCTACAAGCCGGGCACACTCATACGCCGGATCACGCGGCGAATGGCCATGGCAACACCGTCCAACACGCAAAGTACGGATTATCGCAAGCTGCTCCTGTCGAGTCCCGAGGAATGTGAAGCCCTGGCGGCAGATCTGTTGATCAATGTCACGCGCTTCTTTCGCGATCCGCAGGTTTTCGAATTTCTGGAAAGCGACGTCATACCTGATCTGATCCGCAACAACCGGCTGGATCGCCCGGTACGGGTCTGGATTGCCGGTTGCAGTTCCGGCGAAGAAGTCTGGTCGATTGCCATGCTGCTGCGAGAAGCCATCGATGAAGACGGGCGCGGTGTGCGCCTGCAGATACTTGCGTCCGATATTGACCC
Source organism: Hyphomonadaceae bacterium (assembly GCA_027485145.1). GTDB lineage: Bacteria > Pseudomonadota > Alphaproteobacteria > Caulobacterales > Hyphomonadaceae > Hyphomonas. The sequence continues at coordinate 9,393 of JAIXRO010000137.1, forward strand.
GGATGCCGTCGCCACGGCGCGGGCCGGCATTTATCCAGCGTCAATCGCCAGCGATATCTCCGCGCCGCGCCTCGCCCGCTTCTTCGTCGCCGACGATCGTGGCTATCGGGTACGCGACGATCTGAGAGCGCAGGCGGTGTTCTCCGTGCAGAACCTTCTGAGCGATCCCCCATTCGCGCGGCTCGACATGATCTCATGCCGGAACGTGCTGATCTATCTGGGGCCGGAAGCGCAGTCCAAGATCATCTCCCTGTTTCACTTTGCCTTGCTCGAGAGCGGCATCCTTCTACTGGGCACCTCGGAGACAGCCGGCGATGTCGCGGGTCGGTTCGATGTCGTCTCGAAAGCGGCCAGGATATACAGGCACCGCGGACGGATTCGCCCGGCGAACCCTTCGCCGGTGGGAGAACTGTTCGAAGGCGAAATCTCAGTAAAGCGTTTCCTGCAGGACGTCGAACCCTTGCCGGACCATCGCTTCGCCGATGTATCCCGGCGCGCGGTTGCACACTTCTATACCCCGGCTTCCGTGCTCGTCACGCGAACCGGCGAATGCCTCTATTTCCTCGGCCCGATCGAGCAGTACCTGGAAGTCCTCGCCGGTTCGGCCACACTCGATATCCTGCCGATGGTGCCGCTGTCGCACCGGGCGGCGCTGCGGGCGGCAATGGCGTCTGCCGGGCCGGACTTGCCGCTCATCCAGGCCCCCGGAACCAAAACCACGCTTCACGGCGAAACGGCGAACTTCATGACCGACATTCGCTACATTGCGGATGAAGGAGACGATCTGATCCTGATCACGTTCCGGCCAGCGCAGGGCAGCGACGACTTCGCAGCCGATCGCGCGGTACAAGAGACCGATCAGCAAACCGCGATACGGCTCGTTGAAGTTTCGGGGTTGAGCCTCGAGCTGGACCACACGACCCGGCTTCTGGAACGGGCGCTTGAGACGGAACAGAAGATCCGCCGCGATTCGCTGCGCCTCAACGAAGAATATCAGTCGACGAACGAAGAGCTCGTCACTTCAAAGGAAGAACTGCAATCCCTCAACGAAGAACTGACGGTTTTGAACAGCCAATTGCAGGAAGCACTCGAGCGTCAGCGCACGACATCCGACGACCTGAAAAACGTCCTGTACAGCACGCACGTCGCGACACTGTTTCTCGACACCGACTTGCAGATCCGCTTCTTCACGCCCGCCACCAAGTCCGTTTTCGGCGTTATCGCGTCAGATATCGGCCGCCCGCTGGCCGACTTGCGCTCGCTGGCCATCGATCCGAGCCTGATCGACGAGGCGCGCGCCGTTCTGACGACCGCCGAGATCGTGGAACGTGAAATCTCGACTCCCTCGGGCGCATGGTTTCTCCGACGCATCCTGCCTTATCGCTCGCACAGCGACACCATCGAAGGCGTCGTGATCACCTATGTGGATGTGCTTGAACGCCACAACGCCATGGAAGCCCTGAAGTCCGCGATCCGCCAGGCCGAACTCGCCATGATTGCCAAGACACGGTTCCTGGCGACGGCAAGCCATGACCTGCGCCAGCCGCTTCAGACCCTGACCTTCATTCACAGCCTGCTGGGCCGCGACGCGGCGGGTGCCGAGTTGCCTGCCGAATCGCAACAACTCATTGATCGCATGGAACATGCCATCGGCGCGATGTCCGGCATGCTGAACACGATGCTGGACATCAACCAGATTGAGGCGGGGATCATCAGCTATGAGCTTGAAGACATTCCCGTCGCAGAGATGCTCGCCGATCTGTATGCGGAGTATCAATACCACGCAGAAGCCAAAACGATCCAGCTGAGACTGGTGCCATCCAGCGCCGTGATCCGGTCAGACCGGCGTCTTCTGCAACAGATGATCCGGAACCTTCTCAGCAATGCGATCCGGTACACGGACCTGGGCTGCGTGCTCATCGGTTGCCGGAGGCGAGGCACAAGCCTGCGAATCGAAATCTGGGATACCGGGATCGGCATCTCCGAAGACGAGTTGCCAACGGTTTTCGGAGAATATCACAAGATCAATACCCGCGGCCGGAACCCGTCGGAGGGCATGGGGCTCGGGCTTTCGATCGTGCAGCGGCTGGCGGACCTTCTGGGGCACCGTATCCACGCCCGGTCTGCTCCCGAGCGGGGTTCGATGTTTTCCATCGAGGTGCCGATGTCGATGCCGCAGCCGAGCGAAACGCATCTTCCGCAATCGAACGACAAACGCACTGCCCCTTCGCCCAATCCAGGTAAAGCTGCAAAGATCCTGATTGCCGAAGATGATCCGGACTTGCGCGAACTGCTCTCATTCATGCTGGAAAAGTCGGGCCATAGCGTCGTTGCCGCGCCGAGCCTTGAGACCGCACTCGCCGCCGCCGGGCAACACGGCGAGGCACCCGATCTGCTGATCGCCGACTATAATCTCCCGAACGGGCAGAATGGTCTGGATCTCGCGCGCAGCCTGAACCGAACGATTGCACCTGACATGCGGGTCATCATCCTGACGGGAGACATCTCGGTCAAAACGGAAGGGCTGATCCTTGAGAATGGATTCCGGAAACTGATCAAACCGGTCAGCCAGGAAGATCTCGAAACAGAAATCCAGATCGCCCTTTCCGGCGCAGTCACAAGGCCCGAGCCGGACAAACGTCAGCGCACCGCAAACGCGGCCGCACCCCAGGTCATCATCGTCGACGACGACGACGTATTCAGTGAAACGGTCGCCAGCCTGCTTCGGGCCGATAACCTTCGCGTGGCCGGCTTCCCTTCGGGCGAGTCCTTCCTCGCGAAGCTGATCGATCTGACGGCCCATGGCGAACCGGTCTGCGTACTCCTCGACGCATACCTGGGAGGGATTAGCGGGTTCGATGTTCTGGAAGCGCTCAGCCGCTCCGAATCTCCCGTGCGGACGATCATGATCACCGGCCAAAGCGACGTCGCGATGGCAGTCCGTGCCATGAAGGCGGGAGCGCTGGATTTTATCGAGAAGCCTGTGGATGCACAAAGCTTGCGGCTGGCGATCGACCGCGCCCTGGAAACCGGCCGCGACGGCGTCGCAAAGGCGGCGCTGAAAACCGAAGCCTTGCAGAAGCTCGAGAAGCTGACCGCGCGCGAGCGTGAGGTTCTGGAGCGGATATTACTTGGCGATCCGAACAAGAATATTGCGGCGGATCTCGGGATCAGTCAGCGGACTGTGGAAAGCCACCGGGCATCGGTGATGCGAAAGACGGGGTGCAAGACGCTGCCTGCGCTGGTGCGCTTGTCCGTGCGGGCCTCATAGCGGCGCGGACCGGGCCGTGCGCGGTCCATGCAGCGACGGGAATGGACAACTCGGTCAGCAGCCCGAACGGGCCGCAGCGGCTCAACCGGGCCGATGCAAGCCGTGTGCGCTCAACCGGCGTGACACTGAGCAAAGCAAGGAATGTGTGCAGTCTTTCCGTGTATCGGGCGATGCGGGCCGCCGTCGGCCGGCGGACGAACCAGATGGATACGGTTCTTGCGGCCGGTACCGCGCGCAAGTGCACGCGGGGGTTCTCGGGAGACGGAAAATTCGCGGACGGCGTCCCGGACTCAATGTCAAAGCAGGCCGGAAGGTTGCCATAGGCCGCCGTCGGCGCGCCGGGCGAAACCTCGCCGACTGGCTCGCGGATCCGGATTGCCGCGTTCAGAACCACCGCCTTATGCTCGGCGTTTTGGCCCATCAGGTAGTCCAGAAGTAGTCCATAAGTGTCTGGACTGTTGCCGGCCGGGCCGCCTGCGGGGTCGATCTCGACCGACATGTGCCCCGGCCACTCTTGAACGCGGATTCGGCCCTTTGCCGAGATGGTCCGCTGACGGCGATTGGATTGGGCCATGAGAGTCACTCCCGGAGTCCGGCTCAGCCGGATGCGCGCCCGCGGGGCGCATTTTCGATTTCATCCATCAGTTTGCTCAAAAGAGGCGTCAGAGACGCTGGCACTCGTACGGACATCCAACCTGCCGCCAAGGCGACCAAGAGGGCCATCACTGGCAACTCGGGCGCCATGCGCTCTGCCATGCGGGTCGCACGCGTGATCAGTTCGTCAGGCTTGGCGTCGCCGGCAGCCACAGCCGCCGGACGCGCGGCGCGCTGTGCAGGTTTCATCACTGCATAGATCGATGCGGCGATGAGGATCAGCACACCGCCGGTTATTGCTGGCGCCCAAGGCGTGGGGACGGTGAGCGCCAGCAACTCGGTCAGCGCAATGCTTAGCCAGACGAGGCCGAGCAGAGCGATGAACGATAGCGCGGCGAGGAAACCGATGCGGCTAATGATGTCACCCGATTTCCGGATCGCCAAATCCAACATGTTCAGCGGCGGCTCGACATGGCCAGACCGATGAGAATTCCAAGACCTGCCGCGATGCCGACGGTGAGGTTGGGCCGCTCCTGGATGGCTTCACGAACCAGGCTCACAACTTTCGAGGATTCCGACTGAATCGCGTGCTGGACCTGGCGCACACCATCCTTGGTGTCGGACGAGATCGCTTCTGCAAGTGTGTTCAGTCCGTTGGCGGACTTCTTCGCGGCGGCGGTCGTATCGTGGAAGGTATCAGCAACGACAGCGCCAGCGTGCTTGGCTGACTTTGCAAACGAGTCGGTGGAAAATTCATTGGCCATAGGTTTACTCCGGGGGGAAACAAGAATGCCGGGAGGCACGAGAGCCACCCAGTCATACTCTTTTAACCTGTCGCGAGTTCGCGCGGCAGGCTCGGCTTGTACGGTGAATTCCAGGGGCTCACCGCTTCGGCAACAATACGCTCGACCTGATTCACCAGATCCTCCAATGCTCCTTGTGCGGACATTAGCGGATCGCTGCTGAGACCGGCCTTGTTTTCACTGAGCAAAGCGGCCGCCCGCAAGCGAGCGCGCGATACCCGGCTCTTGATGGTGCCAGATGCGCAGCCACAAAGATCAGCAGCATCCTGGTAGCTGAAGCCGCCTACGCCGACGAGGAGCAAGGCTTCACGCTGGTCGCGGGTCAGGAGCGACAAGACATTGCGCAATGCCAAAAGATCCAATGCATCGGATCCGCCTGTGTCGACCGCCGTCAACGTATCCAGCATCTCGTCGGACATGGCGAGGGTTCGCCAGCTGCGCCGTGTGTGCGAGTAGAACACATTCCGAAGAATGGTTGCGCACCAGGCTTTCAGGTTTGTGCCGGCTTGAAACCGATGCCGCGCCAGCCAGGCGTTGAGCATCGTTTCCTGTACGAGATCTTCCGCAAAGTTTGGATCCTTGCAGAGACTTAGCGCGAAGCGGCGTAGTTGGGGCATTGTTTCGACCAAGGCGCGCTGGAACGCGCGCGAAGGCGCATCGACGTTGCACTGTACAGGCCTTGCGGGCGGCGGCGCGTCGCATTGCGGAACAAGACGGATCTGACGAGTTGCAACTGCAACCGGTTTCTCGACCGGGGTTGCGTGTGGCTTGGAATGCCGTCCGGACCGCAAGGCGGCCGCAGGCATGGCGGGCATAAGGCAAATGGCTGTCATCATCGGCGGGAACTTTCCTTTGGAGTCCGGTTCGGGCGGAAAGGACATAGCGGGGAGCCGGGAGATGACCCGACTTGCTGCGCCCAGTAGTCAGCCGTGAAATTACAGGGGCCCGAAATCGAGGTTAGCTTCGGGATTTACCTACGGGTTTGCCCTGCGACGCGGTCTGATGCCCGGCAAAAACCTGCCAGAGAGCCGGAACCTTTGACCCGGCTGCGCGCTTCAACACCAAGTGCTCGCCTCCTGCCCGGAGCGGCCAAGGAGCTGACCCACGAAAAAGAAAATACTTGCAATCTGCTTTGCTGCGCTGTGCGCGGCGTCGCCGGCCGCCTATGCGGACGTTGCCCGGGATGATCTCATCCGCACCGAAGCGGAAGTCACCGCGCTGAACGCCGCCGACGCCACCGCGGCCTCGCCGCTGAATTATCAGGAAGCCCTGCTTCGCCTCAATGAAGCGCGGGTTGCAGAAGAAAAAAGCAACGATGAAGACGCTATCTGGCGCGCGGCGGAAGCCTCGCTTCAAGCCAGCATCGTGCAGGAGATGATCAAGCTTCGCGCGCTCGAACGCACAGTCTCGGAAATCGAAACGGGCATCGCCACGCTTCGCCGCGAACTCAACTCATAAGAAAGCCAGTCAAATGAAAAAACTGATCAGACCTGCCCTGGGCTTGACCGCCCTTTCGCTCGTGCTTGGCGCCTGCGCTTCAACACCCGATGCGAGCCCGAGATTGCTTGCGGCCGAGGCCTCGTTGCAACGGGCCAAGAGCGACGCGAACACAATGGAGACGGCGCGCGCGACACTCGACAAAGCCGACGCCGCACTGCGGGACGCGCGCGAGAATTATGAGAAGGGCAATGATGACGACTACACCCACATGATCCGCATGGGTGAAGGCTATGTCGCCCTGGCCGGCGCGCGCGGCATGCAACTGGATGCCAACCGCAAAATCGAAGCCTTGAACACGGAGCGTGCCGAAGTTGTCTCGCAAGCCCGTCTCGGCCAGGTTCGCACGGCCGAAGCTGAAACAGCAGAGGCCAAGACGGATGCGGCAAATTCCGAAGCCGGACGGATCGCCGCCGAGACGCGCGCGGACGCCTTGAGCGACGAGCTTGCCAGCTATGAACAGACGAAGACCGACCTCGGCGTGACATTGATCCTGCGCGATCTGCAATTCGCCTCAGACTCTTCGGTCCTGACGGCCGGCGCCAAGGGCCGGCTCACGCCGCTCGCGAACTACCTGGCGAAACAGCCGGAAGCCCGAATCCAGATCGCGGGGCACACGGACTCGCAAGGCGCCGAAAGCTACAACCTCGATCTGTCCTCGGCCCGCGCAGCCTCTGTTGGCACCTATCTGGTCTCGACCGGTATTGCCGCGAACCGGATCACCAGCCTGGGACTGGGCGAAGGCAGCCCGGTATCTTCGAATGCGACAGCCGCTGGCCGGGCGATCAATCGCCGCGTCGAGGTGACGATCCTCGACTAAGCCCTCCACTACCGCTTTACATCAAACCCTCCCTGCCGAACAAGGCGGGGAGGGCTTTTTGCATCCTCAGTTTCGTTTCGTTCGTTGACTGACTTTACAAACGAAAGCGGCACCGCTGGCCGGGGTCGCCAGGGTGCCGCCTTCAAACCAGCCAGGCGCGGAGACGCGCCGGCAGGGATCGCTTTAGGCCAGTGCTTTGGTGGCTTCGTCGAGTTCCCGGATGGCTTCGGCGTCATTGCCTGCCTTCTGGGCTTTCTCGGCCGATTGGTAATGCCGCAGGGCGTTGGCCTTCTTTGCGCCTTCCGGCGCTTTGTCCCAAACCGACTTCACGGTCTGCATCTTGCTGACAATACCGGCCATTTTGCCGTCTGTGGAGGTTTTGTCGGCAGGCGTGGAGTCGTGCTTCTTGTGGTCGTCGCTCATTATTTCTCTCCTGTTCGTGCGCGCGGACGCCAGAAACGGCGCGGCCGGCACGATGCGGCGGGCAATGGATTGCCAACCAGTCTCGACTTTGGACGCAAGCGTTCGAGATGGCTTTGATGCAAGTCAGTTTACGTCGGAATGGTAATGTCAGACGGGGATGTTTGATCTGTTCGCCATCGCGCTTACATAGATCTGCGAATGGCGTGCTACGCGCCGGCATGGTTCGCCGAGGAGACTGTTTGAAAAAGATCGTTGCACTCCTGAACCCGCACTCCGGCTCTGTTTCGAAGGACGCCGCGACAGCGCTGGACCAGGCCTTGGCAGAGCTCGGCCAGACGGCAAGCATTGACGCTTTCGAAGACGGCGACCTGCAGGGCGCCTTGAAGCGCGCGATTGATCAGTCTCCGGATGTTCTGATCGTGTGGGGCGGCGATGGCAGCGTGAACTGCGCGCTGAGCGCCTGCGGACCGGACGGCCCTCCCGTGCTCGCCCTGCCCGGGGGGACGATGAACCTCGTGCACCAACGCCTGCATAATGGACGAACGCAGTGGCAGGAAATCCTGACCGCCGCGATGACCGATCCGGAGATTGTTCCCTGGGCGGCTGGCGAGATCGAAGGGCGGCGTTTCTATGTTGCGGTGATGGTCGGACGCCTGACAACGCTGAGCGAGAGCCGGGAACTTGTGCGCAAGGGCGCGCTGTTCGAGGCGATCACGGCGGCGGCGAAGAATGAAGTCTTCAACATGGAAACCCGGCTGAACCTGGAGGCCCATCGCGGCTCCGGATCGGTGACGACGGCGGCGACGGCCGGCGCAGTCGTGCTGGCCGGGGAGCGGCGACCGCGATTTGAAGTCGCCGCCATCGATCCATCCTCGCAGCTGGATCTCGTCAGCGTCGGCTTCCAGTCGCTGATCAACGGATGGCGGGACGCTGAGGATGTGACGGTGGAGATTGCCAGCAAGGTGACACTGGAGGACCTGCATGGTGAGCCGATCCCGGCGACCATCGACGGGGAACCGTTCGAGTTGCCGGCGATCTGCGAGTTCCGGCTGGTTCCGGCTTCGGCCAGGGTCGTGCGGGCGAAACCTCCCGCATGAAGATTGTCCACGCCGCAGATATCCATATCGGGGCAACGAGCGATGCTTTGCTGGAGGCGGCGCGGCTGGCGATTGCCGGGGCGGGCGGCGAGGCGCTGGTGGTGAGCGGCGACCTGACGCAGCGCGGCACGAGAGCGGAATTCAGCGGGGCGCGGGCGTGGGTGGACGCCGTCGGACTGCCCACGATCGCGGTGCCGGGCAACCATGATACGCCCCTGCTGCATGCGGGCCATCGGCTGTTCAAGCCGTTCGAGCGGTACACGGATTACTTTGGCGACCTCACGCGGCCATTGAATGCGGGGTCTGCGCGGCTGTTTCCGCTCAATACGTCCCGGGGCTGGCAGACACGGACAAACTGGGCGGAAGGGTCTGTGGACCTTAAGGATCTGGACGGGATGATCACAGCTGCGGCCAGCGCTGGCGACGTACCCGTGATGGTGTGCCATCATCCGTTCACGCCCTTCTCTGGTGCGGGCCTGCGCACACGCACACGGCGGGGCGATGAGGCGAGCGTTCGCCTCGCTTCCAGCCCGTTCCGCCTGTTGCTGACGGGGCATGTCCACACGCCGCATGCCGAATGGATCCATGACCGCTCCGGCAGCTATCTCGCCGTTTCGGCGGGCACGCTGTCGCTGCGCCTGCGGCGCGCACCGCCGGGCTTCAATGTGCTGGACCTCGACGCGGAAGGCCTGAGGGTGACGCCTTTTACGCTTGAGGATGGCGCATTCGTACCTTTGGCGGAACGAGCATTTTCCTGGACCCACGATGGGGCGGCCTCCGCCCAGGATGCGCGACTGGCATGATCCAGGTTTTGGCTGCAGAGGTCTTTGACCCGGATTAGGCATCTCGACTTGCCCGTCGCCGGCGCTTAGCGTGAATACCGGGAATCTGAGGGATTTTGGGGCGCATTGATGGCAGGACCGGCGAAGACGTACCGCGCCTTCATCAGCTATTCCCAGCAGGACAAGGATTGGGCCAAGCGGCTGCATACCTGGCTTGAAGGCTACCGCGTTCCCAAAAGTACACACGCTGTAGCGACCACTCCCGACACACTTGGCCGCTTCTTCCGCGATGACGAGGAAATGGCGGCCGCCGCCGATATCGCTGCCATTGTCGAGCGATCGATTGACGAGTCCGAGAGCATGATCGTGATCTGCTCGCCCCGCTCGGCGAAATCGCGCTGGGTGGCCGCCGAGATCGAACGCTTCCGGCGGCGCGGACGGGACGGAAAGGTCTTTGCCGTCATCATCGACGGCGTGCCGAACTCGGGCGATCCGGATACGGAGTGCTTTCCGCCTGCACTTCGCCGGGCCTTCAACCCCGCCGACCCCGATGACCTGCCGATCGAGCCACTGGGACTCGACATCCGGAAGGCCGGACGCGACCGCGCCATCGCCCGGCTCGCGGCCGGGCTGCTCGATGTCGATTTTGACGATCTCTGGCAGCGCGACCGTCGCCGCAACGAGGCGCGCCAGCGCCGGTTGATCTTCGGACTGACGACGCTAGCCAGCGTGTTTGCCGTGCTTGCGGCCACCGCCGTGCTCATGGGCCTGCAGGCGCGCACGAACGCCCGGACGGCGCATGACAATCTTGCGGCCTTCTTTGCCGAACGGGCCTGGCAGAGCCTCGAGCGCGAGAACACGCTGGCCTCTGCGCGCTACGCGCTCGCGGGCATGCAGTTGTCGCCGAAGAATGCGAGCCGCTATCACGCTGTGCTGGGCACGGCGATGTTTCAGGCGGGCGAGACCTTGCCGCCTCTTTTGCATGACGGCGCCGTGTTCAAGGCGGTCTACTCGAGCGATGGGCGGCTGCTGGTCACCACCAGCGAAGATAAAACCGCGAAGCTCTGGGACGCCAATACCGGCGCCCTGCTGCACAAACTTGAAGGTCACACCGACAGGGTGGGCACGGCCGCATTCTCACCTGATGCATCACGCCTCGCGACAGGAAGCAGCGATGGCACAGCGATGATCTGGAGCACGGAATCCCCCGAGACTGCCATACGTCTGACGGGGCACGAGGGCGCGGTTCAAACGGTGCAGTTCTCGCCAGATGGACATATGCTCCTGACCGCCAGCCGGGATGGAACCGTCCGCCTTTGGGATGTGGCGACCGGCACCGAACGGCGCCGCCTCGGTGAAATTGGCGATCCGGCCTGGACCGCGGTTTATTCCGCGGACGGAACGCATATTCTATCGGCGCATGATGATGGCGTCGCCCGTATCTGGAACGCGGCAGACGGCAACCTCCAGCGCGAGCTGACGGGTCACACGGGCCCGGTCTACAGCGCCGCCTACTCAGCCAAACGCGACATGATCGTGACGGCGAGCTTTGATAACACGGCCATCCTCTGGAGCGCCGCTACAGGACGCCCGCTCAAAACGCTAGAAGGCCACGGCGATACGGTCCTCAATGCCGCCTTCTCCCCGGACGGCCAGACGGTCGTCACCGCCAGTGGCGACGCGACCGCGCGGCTGTGGGAGACATCGTCCGGCCAGCTGAAAAAAGAGTTGAAGGGGCACACGTTACCGGTCAGGGACGCACGCTTTTCGGCTGACGAGCAATGGCTGCTGACGATCAGCAACGATGGCACGGCCAAGCTCTGGGACGCCGGATCGGGCGAGTTGGTGCGGACACTGCCCGGCCATGTCGACCGTGTCCGGTCCGGAAACTTCTCGCCCGACAGCCGCCACATTGTCACCGCCAGCGATGACGCGACGGTCCGGATATGGGAGGTGGGTGGACGGCTGATTTCGACACTCGGCGTGGGCGAGGAAGCCGTTTCGTTCGCTGAGCTGTCGCGCGACGGCGCCTATCTTGTCACTGCCGGTGAAGACGGCGCCGTGCAGATCTGGGACGCGAAGACCGGGCGGCGGCTCGCAGGTATGACGCAGCACAAGGGCCGGGTCTTCGGCGTTGCCTTCTCGCCGGACGGTGCATTTGTGGTGACAGCCAGTGAAGACAAGACCGGCAAGATCTGGGACTGGCGCCATGAGCGCATCTTGGCGATCCTGGACGACCACACGGCGCCGGTTCTGAGCGCATCCTATTCGCGCCAGGGCGACCGGATCATAACGGCAAGCGAAGACAAGACAGCGCGCATCTGGGACGCCGCAACCGGGACACTTCTTCAAACACTGGAAGGACATACTGATCTGGTGCGGGGCGCGGAATTCTCGCCCGATGGCACGCAGGCCGTGACGGCCGGCCAGGACCGGAGCGCGAGGATATGGAACTCCGCAAACGGATCACCTGTCGCAACACTGGAAGGTCATACCGGAAGCGTGCTTGCAGTCGCCTACTCCCCTGATGGGCAGAGAATTGTGACCGGCAGCGAGGACGGAACGGCGCGTATCTGGAACGTCAAGGAAGAGAGAACCATCGCCACCCTGACCGGGTTCAAAGGACCTGTTTCGGGCGTTCAATTCTCCCCAAGCGGCCTGCGCATCGCCACCGCCAATCTCGATCAGACCGCGAATATCTGGGACCCGGCTGATGGACGTCTGCTGACAACCCTGCCCGGCTTCGGAAGCGCAGTTCGCAGTGCGACCTTCTCGGCTGACAACGCGCGGATCGTGTTGGCGGGAAGTGACGGCTTCATCCGGATCTGGAACATTGCGCGGCAGACACAGTCCTGGGAAACGCTGGCGGCGGATGCCTGCTCGCGCCTCCTCAGTGGCAAAGGCCGGCGCTTTACGGCACTGGAAATCGCAACCGACCCCCTGCTGAGTTCTGAATGGCCCGACGCAGAGCGGGATGTGTGCGAAGGGGTGCGCGGCGCGCCAACGCTCGCCGAACAGTATCAATCCGCAGAGGCCATACAGGCACCTGCGGATTGATCCGTTGTCAGATGTTCAACCTAGCCGGTATCAGGTATCCGGTGTCGTGCGCGGGTTGGACGAACCGCCGCCGCTGCTTTCTTCGGTCGAACCGGGCGCGGCGAGCACGGCGCCGTCCGATGCGGCGTCGCCTTCGGCGGCCGGTTCTGCGGCGGCTGGTTCTGCCGGGGCTTCGACTTGGGCGGTTTCCGTTGGGGCTGCTTCGGCAACAGACTCTGCCTCTGGAGCCGCTTCACCTTCAACAGCATCTGCTGCTGTCTCAGCGTCTGCTTCGTCTGCCGCCGTTTCGGTTGCTGGCGCGAAGTCGGCGTCGTCAGCAAAAACTTCCGCCGCCTCTTCCTCTGCAACGTCTTGCGGTGCGACTTCTTCCTGGGCCGCATCTTCGCCTTGGGCTGCCGCTAGGCCGACGCCCGCACCGCCCATTGCAACAGCAAGCAGAAGTGAAGCTGAAATGATCTTGTTCTTGGCCGATCGCATCTGTGTCCCTCCGTTCAGATTCATTGTTCTTGACGATACACCCATCGCGCGCGGGCGCACACAAGGAAAAATCAGTTCAGGCGGCGGCGCGCCCTCGAATTACTGTGCCTCGTCTTCGAAGCCCTTCATACCGTACTTAAGCCGCGCATCGATCAATTCATAACAGAGCGTGATCACGAAATGATCGTCCTCCGGGGACGCAGCGCGGACACGGTCAAAGTAAAACGAGTCAGGCTTTATCCGGCCTTTGCAGCTGATGGCCTGGATGCTCGACTTGTTGGTGAGATAGAAATCAAACTCAATGTCGTCCTTGAGATCTTCGACGATTCCGCTGGACCGCAGGAAATCATGCGCGGCTTTCATGCCGGGCGTGGGCCTCGCATACACGACGTTGATTTCCTGCCCCATCTCACCTGAATGATCCTGGAAGACTTCGCGGATTTCGCGCTCCATCTCCTGATAGATGCCGACGCAATCGGTATTCGGGTCGGCCATTTCGGGAATGTCTGCGAAGGCCTCGGGATCGCTGCCATAGAGTAGACAGAGGATATCGCTGGCGCGCTGGCCGGCCGGGGCGTGGGGTTCGTTTCGGACGATGGTGTCGTCCACCTGCATCCAGCCGGCGGCGGCATTCACGATCTCCTCGAGGCCGTCAGGATCATTGGCATCCGGCCGCAGCAGGATCATCGCGAACTTGTCGGCATAGTCCTCGCGGTCGGCCTGCGACCAGTCGGGGTTATTGTTGAGGTCCGCGATCTGCGCCATCAGGAGGTGGCCGGCCTCGTGGTAGGCGAGGAAGCGCACGAAGCCGCGAACGAAGTTTTCGGTCTCCGCGCTGGCTGGAGCCGTGTCGCCTTGCGCGTGGCTTTTTGCGGGTCCCGCGAAGGCCATCAGCACCGTTGCCAGAGCCGGGATCCAGTACGAACGCATGCGAGCCCCCTGACGATTTCAGGTTACGCTACGCTCATTTGCACGAAAGATGAAGCAGGCTTCGGCGGCGGGACTGCAGCCGACCTTAAAGATCGTGCGCGTCCTGCTCGAACAGGGCCTTCACGCAATGCCTCGCCCAGGCAGAGGGATCGGTGAACGGGCGCTCGGACAGGCCCAGACGCGAGCGCACCACTTGCAGGCCTTCCCACATCGACAGGAGGTTATCGGCCAGCGCGTCGGGGGGGCCAGACTTGGTGACGAAGCCGCGCGCCTGGCCATGCGTGATCATCCGGGTCAGCTCGACATGGCCGCGGCCGTAAGCGAGGTCGTAGAAGTTGCGGACGAGATCGGGCTGCTTGCGCGCCTCCTCATGGAGCATACGGTCGAGCTGGATGCAGAAGCCCTGATTGAGCAGTGTCAGGAGGCGTTCGCCGAAAGCCAGGAGATCGCGCCAGAACTCGCCCCGCGTTTCGGGCAGGCGCTGGAAGCCGAGCTCGTAGGCGTCCCCCTCCCGGCTGACGACGGCGACAAAGACGCCCGCCATGTCGCCGAAATACTTGTAGATAGACGATTTGGAGACGCCGGCTTCCTTCGACAGCCGGTCGGTCGAGACGGCCGAGAACCCTTCAGCAAAGAACAGCGCACGCGCCGCATCGAGGATGCGGGCTTCGGTCGCTGAAAGACACGTCGCTTCGGGATTTGCCTCTGGGATGGCCATTTCGGGGGCGTTTCTCCTTGTTTTCTTTCTATGAGATCACGATTCTTTTTGGGCGCACCTTGTCAGCGGCGGCTTTTTGCCTAAGTACGGTACTGTATCGTATCCTCCCGCGCTGTAAAGGCTGGCCGTCCGTGGCAGAACAGTCGTCAACCTCCCAACCGGCCACCCGCTTCGGCGGGCACATCCGTCTATATCCCCTGCGTGCACTGGCGCTGCCAATAGCCGCCTTGGTCGCACTTGGTGCCTGCCAGTCGGCGGCCGCGGCGTACCGGAACGTCACTGCGGATGTCGCCCTGGATCGGTTTCCGTCCGCGTCAGCTGAAGCGGCAGAGCCGCCGGCCCGCGTCTGGTGGTCGGAAAACGCCGATCCGGAGCTGGCCAAGCTGATCGAGGAAGGCCTCGCCGCAAACCTTGACCTTGCCCAGGCGGCGGAACGGGTTCGCGCAAGCCGGGCCGTGCTGCGGGAGACGCGGGCCGAGGGCCGCCCGAGCCTCGATCTGGACGCCAGCATTTCGGCGAACCGTCAGTCGACCGCCGCCTTTGGCGTTCCGGGCGTCAGCGCAGAAGATCAGGTGAGCCCCTCCGCCAGCCTCATGGCAGGCTGGGAGATCGACCTGTTCGGCCGGATCGCCAGCCTGGTGAACGGCGCAAGAGCAGACGCCGAGGCCCTCGAAGCCGCACGGGACGATGTTGCACGCCTGATCGCGGCGGACATAGCCCTCGCCTATCTCGATCTTCGCGAGGCTCAGGCACGGATGGCCGTGGCCGAGCGCAACCTGGCGAACCAGCGCAGCACGCTCGATCTGACCGGCATTCTTGAGGAAAACGGCAAGGCCTCGCGCCTCGATCTCGCCCGCTCTGAAGCGCAGGTCGCGAACACCGAAGCGCGGATTCCGCAGCTTCGCGCGCAGGCCGTCGCCGCGAGAAACCGCCTCACCACATTGCTCGCTCTCGAGCCCGGCGCGCTGGACGCCCGACTCGCTGCCTCGCCCGGTCTGCCGGTGCTCGCAGATGTTGTGCTCACCGGCGCCCCGGAAAGCGTGATCAACCGCCGTCCGGACGTGCGCGCAGCCGAACGCAGCGTCGCCGCGTCGGCCGCCCGGATCGGCGTCGCCACGGCTGCGCTTTATCCCACGATTTCCTTGACCGGATCGGTCGGTCAGTCCTCGGCCGAAACAGCGGACTTTACGTCGAGCGAAGCGTTTTCGTTCGGGATCGGCCCGCGGATCACATGGAACCTGTTTGATCGCGGCGCGGTCTATGCGCGGATTGAGCAGGCCGACGCCAACGCCGCAGCTAACCTCGCCGGGTTCCGGCAAACCGTATTGAAGGCGCTTGAGGAAGTCGACACGGCGCTATCGGCCTATAACGAAGAAGCCGAGCGGGTTACGAAGCTCACCAAGGCGCGAGACGCTTCCGCCGAAGCGCAGGAACTCGCCCGCGCGCGATTCGAAATGGGCCGCGAACCCTTTCTCACCGTCTTGGACGCTGAGCGCGTTCTGCTCGCCGCCGATGACGACCTCACAATTTCGGCCGCCGCGCGAATCCGCGCGCAGATCCAGCTTTACCGCGCCCTGGCCGGCGGCTGGGGCAGCGACACGACACAAACTCAATCCAGCGTTCCGGAGCGCACGCCATGACTTATCAGGAACCTCATTCCGAGGCTGACGCCACAGGCGAAACGCCGCCTCGCCGCAAGTTCCATCCGCGCAGCTGGGCGATTGCGGGAGCCGCTTCCGTCATTCTCGTCGGCGGACTTGCCTTTACAAAGTACACGCAGGTGATGGCTGCGATCGCCTACGGCCAGAGTTTTCCGGAACCCGCCGAAGCCGTCATGGTCGCCAGGGCAGAAACCGTTTCGCGGGCACCGTTGACTACGTCGATCGGCGAATTGCAGGCGGTGGACCGCGTCGATCTGCGGATCGAGCGGAGCGGTGTGATCACAAAACTCAGCTTCAAGTCGGGCGACCTCGTGAAGCGCGGACAAGTCCTGCTGCAGGTCGATACCAGCGAAGAGCGCGCCGACCTGACGGCCGCAGAAGTCGAAGCGCAGCGCGCGCGCACCGACGCCGAACGCGAAGCCGAACTTCTGGCGCGCGGCGCCGCGGCAGCGGCCGTTGCCGAACAGGCCGAAGCGCTGGCCGCATCGGCGGATGCGCGCGTGGCAGCCCTGCGTGCCGCCATCGACCGCAAAACGATCCGCGCGCCGTTTACGGGCCGTGTCGGCATCACTGACCTTCAGCCCGGCCAATACGTATCCGAGGGCGACCTCGTCGCAACGCTCGTCGGCACGCAGTCCGGCATGTATGTGGACTTCACCTTGCCGCAGGACGCGGTGGCCGCGCTTGACCGCAAGAAACCCGTCCGTGCACTGATTGCCGGTGAGACGTTTGACGCGCGCATTGTGGCGACCGAGCCCAGTATCGACGCGGCATCCCGAAGCCTCGGCTACCGTGCGGTCATCGAAAACTACAAGGGCGCCCTTCCCGCCGGCAGCCTCGTCACCGTGGAAGCCGATGCGGGCGCCCTGCGTGACACGGTCGTCGTGCCACGCACGGCTGTGCTTCGCAGCCCCTATGGCAGCACGGTGTTTGCGCTGCAGGAAAAGGATGGAGAAACCCGCGCCAAAGCCCTGCTCGTGGAGCTCGGGCCTGCACTGGGCAGTGATCAGGTCATTGTCAATTCCGGTCTGGACGCGGGCACGGTGATCGCTGCTGACGGGGTCTTCAAATTGCGCGATGGCGGCCTCGTTCGCCCCATCACCGAAGCGGAGAAAGCCAAGGCTGTCGCAGCGAAAAGCGCCGCCAAACCGGCTGCGGAGGACAAGAAGTGAGCGGCGAAACGAACCCCGAAAGCACCGCGGCCCAACGCACGACGATTGTTGATGTCTTCGTCAAGCGCCCGGTGCTTGCCATCGTGCTCAGCCTGTTCGTTCTCCTGATCGGACTGCGCGCCGCGTTCAGTCTTCCGGTCCAGCAATACCCGAGGATCGATGCCTCGAGCCTGATCATCACGACGGTTTATGTCGGCGCGCCGGCCGAAACCGTCCGGGGGTTCATCACCGAGCCCGTCGAACGGGCGGTGTCGGCCATTCCCGACGTGGACTATGTGGACAGCGTGACGACCGCCGGCGTCTCGACCGTGACGGTCTGGCTGAACTTCGACGCCGACAGCGCTGCAGCCCTCGCCCGCGTTACGGCACAACTCAATGGCATCGCTTCAGACCTGCCGGAAGAAGCGGAATCGCCCAGCGTCGAAGTGCGCCGCGTGGACCGACCGCAGGCCCTCTTCTATATCGCCGTGACGTCCGACCAGAGATCGCTTTCGCAGATCACGGAATACCTTTCGCGCGAGGTGCAACCCGTCATGTCGTCCCTGCCCGGCGTGCAGCGCATCGGACTCGAAGGTTCGCGGCCGACAGCGATGCGGATCTGGCTTGATCCGGTCAAGATGGCCTCCTTTGACATCAGCCCGACCGACCTGCGCGCCGCGCTCACCCGCAACAACGTGCTTTCGCCTATCGGGTCTTCGGAGAATGCCGAAGTCGAAACGGACCTGCTCGTCGAGACCGTGCTCAAGACGCCGGAAGACTTCGAACGTCTGGTGGTCAAGCGCGAGGGCCGGTCGGTCATCCGCCTGTCGGATATTGCGCGTGTCGAACTCGGGTCCGAAAACCCGACACTTGATGTGCGCTACAACACGCAGGAAGCCGTTTATCTGTCCGTCTGGCCGGCGGTCGGCGCGAACGAGATTGACGTTGGCGACGCGGTCTATGCCGCGCTCGACAAGGCCCGCGCATCGGCGCCAGCGGATATCTCCATCCGCACAGCCTATGATGGCACGCTCTACACCCGCGATGCGCTCGAAGAGATCGGCAAGACGCTGGCCGAGACGATCCTGATCGTCGGTGTCGTCGTGATCCTCTTCCTGGGTTCGTTCCGCACTGCTCTCGTGCCGCTTGTGGCGATCCCGATCTCGCTTCTCGGCGCCGTGGCGGCCATGTCCGCGCTCGGGTTTTCGCTGAACCTGCTGACGATCCTTGCCATCGTGCTGGCCGTTGGCCTTGTCGTGGATGACGCCATCGTGGTCGTCGAGAACACGATGCGGCACGTGCGCGACGGCATGCCCCGTGTGGACGCTGCGCTGCTCAGTGTGCGTGAGCTGTTCCTGCCAATCATCTCGATGACCATCACGCTGGCGGCGGTCTATGCGCCGATCGGATTTCTCGGCGGACTGACCGGTGCGCTGTTCAAGGAGTTTGCCTTTACGCTGGCCACCGCGGTGATTGTCTCCGGCATCGTCGCGCTGACGCTGTCGCCGATCATGAGCGCGATGGTCGCAAGCCGTACGGACGAAGGCCCGGTGGCGCGGATTGCGCATTCCGGCTTTGAAGGCATCCGGAAGTTTTATGAGCCGCTGCTGGACATCGCCCTCGCGAATCGCGGGCCTGTGCTGCTGTTCTCGGGCGTGATGCTGGCGATTGCGCCGCTGATGTATGCCTTCTCGTTGCGGGAGCTGGCGCCCATCGAGGACCAGGGCTCGATCAACGTGGTGCTGGCGTCTGCGCCGGATGCGTCGCTCGACTATACCGTCGAGTACTCGAACGGGGTCGTCGACAAGCTGCTGACGATGCCGGGGGCGGATTATGTCTGGTCCGTGCGCACGGCCCAGGGCGGCTTCGGCGGGCTTGAATTCAAGCCGTGGAAGGAGCGCGACCAAAGCGCGCCGGATCTCCTGCAGCCAACATTCTTCAAGGTGGGCGAAGCCCCCGGTGTGACGGCATTCCCGGTGCTGCCTTCCTCGCTGCCGAATGCCGGCAACTACGATGTCGAACTCGTGGTGCTGTCTAGTGCGACGCCCGAGCAGATGTTGCCCTATGCGCAGCAAATGGTGACGGCGGCGCTCGGTAGCGGCAGTTTCATCTTCGCGGATACCGATCTCAAGATCGACCGTGGCACGACGAGGATCGATCTTGACCGCGACCGGATTGCCGACCTCGGCATGGATGTCGCCGATGTCAGCCAGCAGCTCGGCACGCTGCTCGCCGGTGCGCGGGCGAACCGGTTCGACTATCAGGGACGCTCGTATGAAGTCATCCCGCAGATCGAAGAGGCAGGACGGCTATCGCCAGCTTCGCTGGATGTGCTCCGTATACAGACGCCAACAGGTGAGCTGATTCCGTTGTCGGCGGTCGCCAAGCTTGTGGACGAGACCGCCCCCCGCGCACTTGGACGTTTCCAGCAGCTCAACGCATTCCGCGTGTTCGGCGGCCTGGTGCCGGGAACGACGAAGGAAACGGGCCTTGCGACGCTGGAAGCGGCGGCCGAGCAGATCCTGCCGCAGAATTACAGCCTCGATTATGCGGGCGAGTCCCGTCAGATCCGGCAGGAAGGCGAGACGCTTGCGGGCGTTCTGATGATCTCGATCGCGTTCGTCTACCTTCTGCTGGCGGCTCAATTTCAGAGCTTCCGGGATCCGCTGATCGTTCTGCTCGGCTCGGTGCCGCTGGCGCTATCCGGCGCACTGATGTTCACGTTCCTCGACTTCACGACGATCAACATCTTTACGCAGATTGGTCTGATCACGCTGGTTGGCCTGATCGCCAAGAACGGCATCCTGATCGTGGAGTTCGGCAACGAGCTTCAGGCGCGGGGGCTCAGCCGCTTCAACGCGGCACGCGAGGCGGCCCTGGTGCGGCTGCGGCCTGTGCTGATGACGACGCTGGCCACCGTATTCGGCCACCTGCCGCTGATCCTCGTCGCGGGACCAGGCGCCGGGGCGCGCAACTCGATCGGCTTTGTTCTGGTCGGCGGCATGGTGATCGGTACCATCTTCACCTTGTTTGCGGTGCCGGCGCTCTACTCGATGCTCGCCAGCCGCAAAACCGCCGAAGCGGAAGAGGCGCCCCATGCGGGCCAGCCTGTCGCGGCGACCTGATCGCGGAGTCGGGCGCCTTTCCATTTGAACTTTCCGCGCTCGCCTGCCCCGGCGGGCGCGCAAGGCGTTTCCCGGCGGCTCCGGACGCGACGTCATAGCCGTTTCCGGCCCGGAACTGGCTTGCCGGTATTTTTAAAACGTGTTCTATTTTTCAAAATGACACGGGGAAACGCCAACATGCCAGCCGCAGAGCTTTCGACAGTCCGCAAATCCATCCTGCCGCAGAACGGCGACACCTGGCAGTCCATCGCCGCCCGGATGCTTCCCGGTGTGGCCGAACCCGAAGCGGTCTCCAAGCTGCAAAGCTGGAACCTGCACGTTTTCATGCGTGCCTCAGGCGCCGCAGGCAGCGTTCGCGGCAATAACCCGATCTTGCCCAGCGACGTCATCTTCGTTGAGCCGCCCCTCGCCAAAGCATGAGCAGCGCGACGATCAGCGACGTCCAGGTTGCGGCCGCCCATGATGGCGACGCCGAACTGGTCGTCACGCTGGCCTACGAAAACGGGGGCCGCTCGCTGGTCACACTTGATGAATTCGCCGTTCGCACACTGCTGCAATCCTGCGGGGCAACATCTGCCGATGGCCTGATCGGCGCCGGTTGGGAACACGTCCGCGACGCGCTTGTCGCTTCATCCAGCCGCTTCGGCTGACAACAAGATACAGAACTCCTGGGAGGAACTTGCAATGTACGATCTGGTGATCAGAAATGGCCGTGTGGTCGATGGCTCCGGCATGCCCGCCTATAACGCCGACATCGCGCTCAGCGGCAACCGCATCGCGAAAATCGGGCGGATCTCTGAAAAGGGCCGCAAGGAAATCGACGCCGAGGGCAAGGTCGTCTCGCCCGGCTTCATCGATCCGCACACGCACTTTGACGCCCAGCTGCTCTGGGACGGCTACGCCAAGCCCGCCCTCTCGCACGGCGTCACCACCATCGTGCCCGGCAACTGCTCGCTTTCCCTTGCGCCGCTTCGGGCAGAGTACCGCACGAAGCTGGTCGGCATGTTCAATCAGATCGAAGAAATGCCGCTGAAGGCCTTCAAGGAAGGCGTCGTCTGGGACTGGGAAACCTTCTCTGAATACATTACGCGCATCCGCAAGGGCCTCGCCATCAACGTCGCCCCGCTGGTCGGCCACTCGGTCATCCGCCTTTGGGTAATGGGCGAAGCGGCGATGGAGCGTACCGCCACGCCGGAAGAGATCACCGCCATGCAGGGCGTCCTGCGTGAATGCCTCGATGCTGGCGCCATCGGCCTCTCCACAAGCTATGTGGACATGGACGAAAAGCTCCAGCCGGTGCCCAGCCGGTACGCGGACGCGAGCGAAATCGAAGCTTTCGCGAGTGTTCTCAGCGAGTATGGCCGCATCCTGCAGATCGTCCCGGAATTCTACGACGCCGATCTCACCATAGCCCGCCTCGACCAGCTGGCTGAAATCTCTTTGAAATACGGTATCCCCACCACCTTCTCGCCGCTCTTCGTCAACGCCGACAATGTGGACGCTGTCGACCGCGTCATGCGCCGCGTTGACGAGCAGTTCGCCCGCGGCGCCCGCGTCTGGCCGCAGGTCCAGACCCGCCCCATCGATATCAGCTTCTGCTTCGCGGTGCCGAGCCTGCTCTTCATTCGCCTGCCCGGCTGGTACCGGATCATGCGCTTCGGGACCCCGGATCAGATCGTCGCGGCGTTCAAGGACCCCGCGACCCGCGAGAAACTCGTTGCCGAGTCGGCCGTCTACAATGCGCTCTGGCCAAACCTGCGCCTGCGCCTCGTGCAGACCGAGGCCAACCAGAAGTATGTCGGCATGACCGTCGGCGAAATCGCCGCCGCACGCGGCACCACCCCCATTGACGTCATGATCGACCTTTCGATCGAGGAGCACCTCGACGCACACTTCCTCGCCGCCGACATGGGCCACAATTCCGACGAACGTGTCGGCGCCCTTCTCAAGCACCCCCGCGTCCATATCGGCGCCAGCGATGGCGGCGCACACATCCTTTCCTTCTCGACTTACGGAGACACCGGCTTCCTGTTCGCGCACTATGTCCGTGAACTGAACGCCATGTCGATCGAGTCTGCTGTCAAGAAAATCACCTCCGAAACCGCCTCCATCTGGGGCATCCCGGACCGCGGCCTCCTGCAGCAGGGCTATATCGCCGACATCGTGATCTTCGATCCGCAGACGATCAATCGCGGCGAAGAGAAGTATGTCCAGGACGTACCGGGTGATGGGAGCCGCTATATCCGTGATGCCATGGGCGTGGATACGGTCATTGTCGGCGGCGGCGTCGCCTGGACAGCGGTGGCGGGCTACAATGCTGAAACGCGCGGCGAAATCCTCCCGGGCGAAGTTCAGAAGACGCGCCCGAAGACCCGCCAGAAGGTGCGTGCATGAGCTGGCCTGGTGTTTCCCAGCGCCGGGTTGCCACGAACGGAATCTCCCTGAACATCGCCGAGGCGGGCCAAGGCCCCCTCGTGCTGCTGCTCCACGGGTTTCCGGAATCCTGGTATTCCTGGCGTCACCAGTTCGCGCCGCTCGCGGCGGCCGGCTACCACGTCGTCGCGCCGGACATGCGCGGCTATGGCAAGAGCGACAAGCCGGCCGAGATAACTGCCTATTGCCAGACCGAGGTCGTGGCCGACATCATCGGCCTCATTCCGGCGCTCGGCTACAAGACGGCTATCGTGATCGGTCATGACTGGGGCGCGCCCACGGCCTGGGCCACGGCTCTCCACCACCCTGATGTCGTTCGCGCCGTAGGCGGACTATCTGTCCCCTTCATGCCGCGCTCGCCCGTGCAGCCGATGCCGATGATGCGCGAGATGTTCAAGGGTCAGTTCTTCTACCAGCTTTACTTCCAGGAACCCGGTGTTGCCGAAGCGGAGTTCGAGAAGGACATCCGCGGCTCACTGCGGAAATTCCTGACACTCGCCGGCGGCGAAACTGACCTCACGAAGCTGCCAGCAAAGACGGACAAGGACGATCTCCTTTCCGGCCTTCCGGATCCGGAACACCTCCCCGCCTGGCTCAGCGAAGCCGATCTCGACTTCTATGCGGGAGAGTTCACCCGGTCCGGCATGCGCGGCCCGATCAACTATTACCGCAACCATGATCTCTATTGGGAGCAGACCAAGGACGCGCCGATGTCGATCAGCCAGCCCGCCATGTTCGTGGCCGGCACGAACGATGGCGTGGTGATGATGGCAGCGGCGGCCATCGAGATGATGCCGCATTTCGTCAAGGATCTGCGGATCAACAAGATGATTCCGGGCATAGGGCACTGGACCCAGCAGGAAGCGCCAGAGGCTGTCAACGAAGCCCTTCTGGATTTCCTGAAACAGATTGATTGAGCGGCGAAGACGATGCCCAACACAGAAACTGTCATTGTCATTGGTGCCGGGATCGGCGGCCTCTGCACCGCGCTTTTGCTCGCGCCTTCCGGGCGTGCGATCACCTTGCTCGAACGGGATGGGCCTATCGGTTATGATGACCCCGACGCTCTGTTCAAGGACTGGCGCCGCACCGGCGTCGGACATGTCCGCCAGAGCCACGCGTTCCTGGCGCGCCTGCGGTCGATCATGAAGGCCGAGCATCCGAAGTTGCTAGAGCAGCTCAAGGCGCTTGGTGTGCGGGAACTGACATTCGACAACTTGCTCACGGCGCCGCAACAGGCACGGTATCAGCCCCTGCCCCAGGATGAGGAACTGACGTTCATCACCAGCCGCCGCACGACACTCGAACTGGCCATGCGGCGCTATGTCGAGACGCTGGGCAATGTCACGATCCGCTCGAACTTCCTCGTCCGCCGGCTGATCACCTCCAAAGGGGCGGACGGTGTGGTCGATGTTTCCGGTATCGTGGGCGAGCAGGAAGGCGAGGACCTCACCTTGACCGCCGATGTCGTCGTCGACACCACGGGCAAGAGCGGCTTCACCTTTGACCAACTGGTCGAAGAAGGCGCGAATGTTCGTGAGGAAAAGGAGGATGCGGGAATCCTCTATTTCACCAAACATTACCGGCTGAAACCCGGTCAACAGGAACCGGACCGAAACGAGAACCCGCCCGGCAACGGAGACCTTGGCTACCTGAAGTACGGCGTGTTTCCGGGAGACAATGGCAACTTCTCCATCACCATCGCCCTGCCAGAAGTCGAGCTTGAGCTTCGAAAGTCGATCCTCAATCCCGAAATCTTCCATCAGATCACATTACAACTGCCCGGGCTTTATCCGTGGACGAATGACACCCGCTCGACTCCCACCAGCAAGGTTTTCGGAATGGGTGATCTCGTCAGCCGCTGGCGCGACCTTGTCGTTGACGGCAAGCCGGCGACGCGTGGCTATTTTGCGCTCGGCGACACATTGATCCGCACGAACCCACTTTATGGTCGCGGCTGCTCCTTCGCCGCCGTCGGCGCCCAGCTTCTGCGGCGCACGCTGGACGAAACGGCAGACCCGGTCGCGCGCGCGATCAAGTTCCATGAAGGGCTCGAAGCTGAACTACGCCCCTTCTATCTCACGCAGCGCAAACAGGACCGGTCCGCCATGAAGCGCGCCCGCGAAACCCTGACGCCCGGCTTCAAGCCGAGCCTTCGCGCGCGGCTGCTGCAAAGTTTCATTGATGACGGCGTGCGCATCGCAGTGCGCTCCGACATCCGTCTCCTGCGCGAAGCCATGCGCGGCTTCCACATGCTGGAGCACCCGGACAAATGGCTTGGCAAGCCGAAGAATTTGGCGACGGTGCTGTACTACTGGGCCCGCGGAAAGCGCCTGAACGCGGCCGCCTATCCGCCAAGCGCCGGGCCTGAGCGCCAGGAATTGATGCAGGCGCTGAAACTTGACTATCAGGCTGACCTGATCAGCCCTGCCGAAGACATGCGGAAGGCCGCATGACGGACGTCACCATAGCCGCCGTCTCCGGCCGCCGCGAAAAGGCAAAGGCCGAGCGCCGCCTGAAAATCGTGCGGGCCGCGCGCGACCTGATCCGCGAGACGGGAGACACAAACCTCTCGATGCGGATGATTGCCCAGCGCGCAGAAGTGAGCCTTGCGACGCCTTATAATCTCTTTGGCTCGAAGCGCGCCGTCGTGATGGCCGTTCTCGAGGACGAGCGCGATTTTCTGCACCGCTTCATGAGCCTCAAAGTCGACAACGCCATTGACCGCATATTCGAAGCCAACGCACTCGGGGCTGGATACTTCATACAGGACCCGGACTTTTACCGGCCCCTCTGGAAGGCGCTTCTGGATACCAATGGCGAGGATGATACCGGCCTTGCAACGCCTGAGCGCCTTGCCCAAACCCGTGCCGCCTGGCGCTGGCTGCTGACCACGGCACAGGAGGAAGACCTTCTCCGCCGGGATGTGCCGGTTGAAATCCTTGAACGGACGATGTCGCATCTCGGCAACGGCCTGATGCTCAGCTGGGCCATGGGAACAATGGCAACCGATGAGCTGCTGCCCGCTTCAGGTCTTGGCTACGCGCTCGTGCTCTACAGCGCCGCGACACCGGCCGGACGCATCCATCTCGACCGGCAGATCACCCGCTACCGCGCGATGACCACCGTCCGGGACTAGCGGCGACCGCGCCGGGCAGAGCACTGGATCAGGAATACTTTGGCGCCCGCTTCTCCATGAAGGCGGCGATGCCCTCCCGAAAGTTGGGATCGTTGGCGGTCAGGATCTGATTGCGATCCTCGATCGCCATCGCGGCTTCGAGGCCGCTGGCATCGACCGCCTGATTAAGACCGTCCTTGGTGAGGCGAAGGCCGAGCGGCGTTGCGTGCAGCATGTCTTCGGCGAAGCTCATCGCCTCGGTGAGCATGTCCGCAGACGGAACAACGCGGTTGGCAAGGCCGATCGCATAGGCACGCTCTGCATCGATAAACCGGCCCGTCAGCATGTATTCGCTGGCGAGGGACTGCCCGATCATGCGCGGCAGGAAGTACGATACGCCCATGTCACAGGCTGTCAGGCCAATCCGGATGAAAGCCGCATTCATGCGCGCGTCCTCGGAAAGAATACGGATATCCGAGGCCAGGGCCAGCGCAAAGCCGCCGCCGCTGGCTGCGCCCTGCACACAGCTGATGATCGGCTGCGGACACCGGCGCATCGCGACATAGATTTCCGCAATCGAGCGCTGCTTGTCGAGGCCCTGCTCGATTCCCCCTCTGCCGGCCGCAGACTCCTTCAGATCGAGCCCGGCGCAGAAAGCGCGCCCTTCGCCGCGGAGCACGACGACCCTCACCGACCGGTCAAAGTACAGCGACTGAAACACCTCTCGAAGCTCCGTGACGAGCTGAGTGTTCATGGCATTCAGGCGGCTCGGACGGTTCATGATGACATGCAGGACATCATCCGATTTTTCGAGTTTCACTGCGGGCACATCTTCGGTCATGGCGGT
Source organism: Hyphomonadaceae bacterium (assembly GCA_027485145.1). Lineage (GTDB taxonomy): Bacteria > Pseudomonadota > Alphaproteobacteria > Caulobacterales > Hyphomonadaceae > Hyphomonas. The sequence continues at coordinate 36,197 of JAIXRO010000137.1, forward strand.
CTCCTCCGTGGCAGGCTTTAACCATTCCATGCGCCGCTCGCGGCAATCCAGTCCTGACCCTCCGGCACCTTCAGCAAAAAAGCGGGTGCGCGGCGTGCGATGTGCCGCAAGGCAATGGCTTTCCGCTGGGGTGCACGGCACAAATTGAAGTGCTAGAGGGGCATCCATGTTGCGGATCTCCGAAATCAAGCTGCCCCTCGACCACGCACCGGCAGAGTTGCCAGCGGCGATTACGAGCCGGCTTGGCGTGACCGCGGATGACCTGCTGGGCTGGACGATCTGGAAGCGCGCGCATGATGCGCGGCGCAAATCCGCGATACTCAGCGTCTACATCGTAGACGCTGAAGTGCGGAACGAATCCGAAGTGCGCAAACGCGTGGCCGGCAACCCGCATGTACGCCCGACCCCGGATACCTCTTACAAGTCGCCCTTGCCCAAACCCCAACCAGGCCGGCTCAGGCCGGTCGTCATCGGTGCCGGCCCCTGCGGCCTGTTTGCCGGCCTGATCCTCGCGGAGTTGGGCCTGCGCCCCATCGTGCTCGACCGCGGCAAGGTGGTACGGGAGCGGACGAAGGACACCTGGGGCCTCTGGCGGCGCAGCGAACTGAACCCGGAATCGAACGTCCAGTTCGGCGAAGGCGGCGCGGGCACGTTCTCTGACGGCAAACTCTACAGCCAGATCAAGGACCCCCGCTACCTGAGCCGCAAGGTTCTGACCGAATTCGTGGCGGCCGGTGCCCCGCCGGAAATCCTCATCGACGCCCACCCCCATATCGGGACCTTCCGGCTCGTGACCATGGTCGAGAGCCTGCGCGCCAAGATCGAAGCTCTCGGCGGCGAATATCGGTTCCAACACCGCGTCACCGACCTGGAGCTTGCTCGCGGCCCGGATGGCGGGCAGCGCGTTCGCGGCGTTCATCTGCATACGGGAGAATTCCTGGAGGCCGATCACGTGGTGCTCGCGGTCGGGCATTCTTCGCGCGACACTTTCCAGGCACTTTACGACCGGGGCGTCCACATCGAAGCCAAGCCCTTCTCGATCGGCTTCCGGATCGAGCACCCGCAGTCCTGGATCGACATGGCGATGTTCGGCCCGTGCGCCGGCCACCCGGATCTGGGCGCTGCGGCCTACTCACTCTCGCACCACTGCGCCAACGGCCGCACGGTTTACAGCTTCTGCATGTGTCCGGGCGGCACCGTGGTTGCGGCCGCATCCGAACCGGGCCGCCTCGTCACCAATGGCATGAGCCAGTATTCCCGCAACGAGCGCAACGCGAATGCCGGTTTCGTGGTCGGGATATCTGAGGCCGACTACCCGAGCGACCATCCGCTGGCGGGCATCGAGCTTCAGCGCGATCTCGAGACGCGCGCCTTTGCCGCCGGTGGGCGCGACTATTTCGCCCCCGGCCAGCGCGTCGGCGACTTTCTCGCGGCCCGTCCATCAAGCGCGCTCGGCCCCGTGATCCCCAGCTATCGCCCAGGTGTTCGTCCCACGGATCTCGCCCCTCTGATGCCGGACTATGTCATCGAAGCAATGCGCGAGGCGCTGCCTATCTTCGGCCGCAAGATCCCGCGTTATGATGATCCGGACGCCTTGCTGACCGGTGTTGAAACCCGGACCTCCTCGCCGATCCGCATCACGCGCGGCGCGGACTTCCAGAGCCTCAACGTGCGCGGCCTGTTCCCGGCCGGCGAAGGGGCGGGCTATGCGGGCGGCATCCTTTCAGCCGCTGTGGACGGCATCAAGGTCGCTGAAGCCGTCGCCAAAGCGACTGCGGGGTCAAACGTCCTGAAAACCTGAAAGCCTACCCGGCCTGGACCAACTTCGAACCCTATTTAGGCTTGGCACGTCCGCTGGTCGGAATATCCCTGAACGCGACTTCCTTGTCGACGCGGATATCGCCTGGAAGCCCAAGCACACGTTCTCCGATGATGTTCCGCAGGATTTCGTCCGATCCGCCCTCGATCCGCGTGGCGGGCGAGCGCATCAGCATGGCCTGGAAACGCCCCTGCTGCGGGCTGTCGTCGTCCCAGACCACACCGGCCTCGCCCTGCAGATCCAGCGCGAAGATGGCGAGATCCTGCATGGCCGCGCCGGCTACCAGTTTGCCGATCGAATTTTCAGGTCCGGGTGTCTCACCCTTTGAGAGGGCGGAAATCGCGCGCATCCCTGTATACTTCAAGCCGCTTTGCTTGACCGCAATCTGGGCCAGCCTGGAGCGAACTGCGGCGTCTTCAACCGCCGGGCGTCCCTCGATTTCAGCCTCCATGCAAAAGCGGAACAGTTCGGGAAATCCTGTCGACATGCCTGAGCCGATGGACAGCCGCTCGTTCATCAGGGTTGTGAGCGATACTTCCCAACCCTGCCCGACTTCGCCGAGCCGTTGAGCGTCGGGAATGCGCACGTCCGTGAAGTAGACCTCATTGAATCCGGACGCACCATTGGCCTGCTTGATCGGCCGGATCTCGACTCCCGGCGAGGTCATCGACAGGAAAAACATCGTCAATCCCTTGTGCTTCGGGACGTCGGGATTTGTCCGTGTGATGAGCAGTCCCCAATCCGAATGCTGGGCGCCGCTGGTCCAGATCTTCTGACCATTGACGATCCAGTCACCCGACCCGTCATCCGCCTTGACTGCGCGCGTGCGCAGGCCAGCGAGATCGGAGCCGCTGGCCGGTTCGGAGAACAGCTGACACCAGATATGCTCGCCGCTGGCCAAAGGCGGCAGGAGTTTGCGCTTATGCTCTTCGCTCGCCCAGGCCATGACGGTCGGCCCGCACATGCCGTGCCCGATCGTGAAGACGCCCGTAAGGGCCGCGTACGGACCTTCTTCCTGTCCCCAGATCACGCGTTCGATCGGCGTGCGGGCTGCGCCGCCATACTCCTTCGGCCAGTGAAGGCAGGCCCAACCGGCCTCAGCCTTCTTCTTCTGCCAGGCCTTGCCGGCTGCAATCGGGTCCTCGCTGACGACGCCGTTCGACCCGAAATTCGCGCGTTTCAACTCGGCTTCAAGATGCGCCGGCGCGTTGGCCTTGATCCAGGCGCGAACTTCGGAACGGAAAGCGGCTTCTTCGGCCGTGTCTTCGAAATCCATCTGTCATTTCCTCCTGTCAGGCCGCTGCACCGGCATTGCCGGCACTCATGCGTTCAATCAGCTGAGATTCCCAGGTCGAGAGTGACCCGAGCGAAAGCGCCAGGGCATTCGAGCGCCGGTAAAACAGATGGCAATCGAACGCCCACGTAAAGCCCATGCCGCCATGGACCTGGATGTTGTTCTTGGCGCAGTGCTGGAACGCGGTCGTCGCCGAGACCCGCGCCGTCGCCGCAGCGACGGGCAACTCGGCCGCGCCGGACACCAGCGCCCAAGCGCCGTAATAGCAATTCGAACGGGCAAGCGTCGCCGAAACGTACATGTCGGCGAGCATATGCTTGATCGCCTGGAACGATCCGATCGGGCGGCCAAACGCCATCCGCTCCAGGGCATAGTCTCGCGCCATCTCCAATGCCCGGTCCGCGCCTCCCAACTGTTCGAACGCCATCAAGATGGCGGCGCGGTCCAGAACCTGCGAGGCGATGTGCCACCCATCTCCCTTGGTGCCGAGCAGTTCCGCTGGCGCGCGGTCGAATGAAAGTCGCGCCTGTCCCCGGGTCGGGTCGATCGACTCCAGCCGTTCGCGCCGGACACCTTCACCTTTGAGGTTGACCAGATAGAGCGAAAGCTTGCCGCCGCCGTCGCGGGCTGAAACGATGACGAAATCAGCGACGTCTCCATCCGCGACGGGCGACTTCGTGCCGGTCAGTCTGCCGCCCTCGACTTTGGCATGGATCTTCTCCGGCGACGTGCGTCCCTGTCCCTCGCTCATGGCGAAGGTGCCGATGGCCTCGCCATTCGCCAGCTTCGGCAGCCACGCTTCCTTCTGCGCTTTCGACCCGGCCGCGAGCAGAAATTCCGCTGCGAGATAAATCGAGGACGAGACCGGCACCGGCGCCATGACCCGGCCGAGCTCTTCGGCTACTACACACAGCTCCAGATGTGTCAGGCCGGAGCCACCATACTCTTCCGGAATGGCCACGCCGAGGACGCCAAGCTCCGCGAGACCGCGATAGACCTCCTTGTCGTAGCTTTCGGGCCCTTCAAGAATGGCGCGGACGGCACTCGGCGGGCATTTTTCGCTGAGGAAGCGCCGCACGTGGTCCCGCAGAAGCTTCTGATCGTCCGAAAAATCCAGATTCACGTGGCATCTCCCATTCTCACAAAAAGCCGGTCGATCCGGCGAACGCTCTCGACAAGCTCCAAATACTCCGACCGATTTTCGAGTTGACCCGCGAGCAGGTCAATCCATGCCCCCGAGGCAGCCTCGGGGCAGTTGCAGCTTCAATCGCAGCACCGCAGGCTCAGCGCATGAGCGCGTCGAGGATCGCAGGCAGCGCGCTTTTGGCCTTGGCGCGCATTTCGTCGTCGGTTGCATCTTGGATCGGATGCGGCACCAGAACATAGCGCGCGTCCGCCATGCCGAGGGCGTTTCGCTGGAAATTGGCGGCTTCATCAAACTCTGACGACGCGATCGAGACCGATGGGATTCCCTGGATTTCAAACCAGACTGTGTCGTGCAGACTGCACGTCGTACAGGAACCTCAGTCAGCCA
>JAIXRO010000144.1 GCA_027485145.1 Hyphomonadaceae bacterium
AAGTACGGGTCCTGACGAAGGGCGCTGAGCGTCTGCATGCGCGAAGTATAACGCCGGGCCCGGAGGGGGTGCGTTCGCGGCGGGGAAGTATCTTTTAAGCCGTTGATCAGACGTGATATTTTGTTTCTGACGCGGCTGAGAACGTAGGCATAAGTGGCTTCATCTCTTACCCCGCGCCGGCGAGGCAGGGCCGGGCGGCGTGGGATTTTGCGAATGAAATTAAGAATCATTCTCATTTATAGTTGCGAATGGTTCTCAAGATTGTTAGGTCGCTCCCAGTTCAAAAACTGGCGGAGCGCTCATGAAACCCCATTCCTCATCCTTCCTCGTTCTTGCTGCGGCCCTCGGCGCGGCGGCCTTTGCCCCGGCCGCAGGGGCGCAGCAGCCGGGCACCGCGGCCATTCCGGCAGAAGAGACAGGGGAGGCGCGCCAGGAGACGGTGATCGTCACCTCGCGCGCCCAGGAACTCTACCGCGTGCGTGAGACGACGACCGGAAAGCTGCCGACCGAGCCGTTGCTGTCGAGCCAGTCCATCGCCGTGATCAATTCCGAACTGATCGCTGATCAGGGCGCGCGCGACGCGCAGGACCTTTACCGCAACATCTCCGGCGTGACCGTTTTCAGCTATGCTGGCATCACGGCGCGTGGTTTCCGGCAGGAGTCGAATTTCTATGACGGCCTCCGCGGCGACCCGTATGCCGGATTCTCGGTGCCGTCACTGTTCAACGTGGAGCGGGTCGAATTCCTGAAGGGGCCGGCGGGCATGCTCTATGGGGCCGGTGCACCGGGCGGCCTGTTCAATTACGTGACCAAGACACCGCAGGACGACTTTTCGGCCACCCTATCTGCCGTGTACGGAACAGAAGGCCGGAAGGGCGCCTCCTATGAAGTGACGGGCGCCCTGCCCATCGACGGCGCGGCCGGGCGGCTCGGTGTTTTCTACGAGGACCAGACCGGCCCCCGCAAGAATGCCGGGAGCGAGATTTCCATCCTCGATACCGGCGTTCGCTTCGACCTCGGGTTTGCAGACCTGTCCCTCAAAGCGACGCGGTACGACCAGAGCCTGCAGGGCAATCGCCTGCGCGGTGTGATCACCGACAACTTCGGAAACTTTCTCGCCGACCGGCGCTGGAACCATAACGAGGCGTCGGACTTCCTCGACCTGGAATCGAATGTCGTTCAGGCCACGCTGGCCGGCGAAGCCTTCGAAGGCCTCACCTGGGATGCCGGCCTGCGCTACAATGACGGCACAGAGACGCAGAATTATCACGAGCCCACGGGCCTGTTCGATTCCAACGGCGACGGCGTGATGGACGCAACCCGCCGCCAGTTCCGCGACCAGTACCGCCGGAATGAAAGCGTGAGCTTCGGCACCAACGCGATCTGGTCGAAGGCTCTCGGGGCGGTCGAAAACCGCCTGCTGGTGGGCGCCGACTGGTACAAGCTCGATGCCTTCCTCTCGAGCGTTCTGGTGAACGGAACGAATGTCGCCGCAGTCACACGCCCGTCACCGCTCAGCTTGCTGAACCCGGTCTATGGCGTGACCAACCCCGCCGCCTATGTCCGGCCGGCCGCCGCGCTGACCGACAGCCAGCAGACGCGCTATGGCTATTACGCCCTGAACGAAGCGACGCTCGGTCCGGTCATCGGCCTCCTCGGCGTGCGCCAGGACACGTTCGAAGACGTCAACAGCCTCACCGGCCAGACCTTCGAAGACGAGGCGACGACCTACCGTGCCGGCCTTGTCTACCGGGTGCGCGACGACATTTCCCTGTTTGGTCAGTGGTCGGAGAGTTATGAGCCGCAGGCGGTCGCCAGCCAGAACCCGCTCGCGGGCGGCCCCTTCGAGCCGACATCGGGCGAGAGCTATGAAGGCGGTGTGAAGACCGCGCTGCTGGATGGCCGGGTCCAGTCGTCTGCCGCCGTGTACCGAATCGTGCGCAGCAACATCCTGCAGGCCGATCCGCGCGGGGACGTGGACGGCGACGGGGTCAATGACCAGATCGCCTTCGCCGAGATCACCAGCGAGGGTTTCGAGCTGGATGTGACGGCCGACATCACCCGAAACTGGGTGGGCACGGTCTCCTACGCCTACAATGATACCGTGATCTCCAGGACAAACGGGCGGACGGCGCTCACCAACGCGGTCGGCGACAAGTTTGCGAACGCGCCGGAGCATGAGCTGGGGTTCTGGACGCGCTATCAGGTGCCGGCCTGGAACACGGCGTTCGCGATTGGCGGCGATTATGTGGATGTGCGCCAGAGCCTCAGCGGCCAGAAAGTGCGGCCGTACATGATCTTCGACGCCTCGATCATCTACGAGATCGACGACTGGAAAGGTCTGCTGCGGATCGACAACCTGTTCGATCAAACCTACGCCGCCGGCGGCTTCTCGGCGACCACCGGACACTTTCCGGGAGACCCGCGCGCCGTGATGCTCGAGATCAGCCGGAAGTGGTGACAGCGGACGGGCCCGGCCGGCGGCGCAAGGCGGGGACCCGTCTCTGGTGGCGCGTGCACCAGTGGGCGGGGCTGCAGGCCTCGCTGTTCCTGACCTTCGTATTCCTGACCGGGACACTGGCAGTGTTTTCCCACGAAATCGACTGGGCGCTGCGCCCCGCCATGTGGGTCAATCCGTCCGAGGTGTCGCCGCCGGCCAGCTGGGGCGATGTGGCCGCGGCGGTCGCGGCGCATGATCCGCAGGCGGAGGTGATCAGCCTCAATGCGCCGCTGCATCCGGCCGCGGCCATCGACGCCCTGATCCGGTCCGAGGGCGAGGCGCCGCGGCATGTTTATGTCCATCCGGGTACGGCTGAAATCCTGGGGGAGGGCGATTGGGCCGGCGTGCAGCGCTTCCTGCGCAACACCCACCGGCATCTGATGATCGACGTGAAATATGGTGTGTCGATCGTCTCGGTTTCCGCCCTGCTGCTGCTGGTCTCGCTGGTGACGTCATTTGCTGTCTACAAGCAGTGGTGGCACGGCTTTTTCCGCTGGCCGCGCGGGCGCACGCTGCGCGCGCTGATCGGGGATGTGCACCGGTTCATCGGGCTCTGGTCGATCTGGTTCATCGCGGTCTTCATCCTCACCGGTCTCTGGTATCTCGTCGAAGTCTGGGGCGGCAATGCCCCGATCCCGCCGCGGCCCGAACGTGCCGCCGCCAGCGCGTTACCGGCGCCGACCACGCAAGGCGCCGCGCTGGACCGCGGCCTCGCACTGGCCCGCGACGCGCTGCCGGGATTCCGCGTCGCCTCGATCATTGCGCCGGACCCGGACTTTCCGGTCTTCGCCGTGCAGGGCCATACAGGGCGCGCCATCCTCGTGCGCCCGCGCGTCGATGCGGTCTGGATCGATGCGGCCACCGGCGATCTGATTGGCGGAATCGACCCGCGCACGCTGACTCTCCACCAGCGGATTTCGGAGGCCGCCGACCCGCTGCATTTCGGCACCTTCGGCGGCTATTGGACGAAGACGATCTGGTTCCTGTTCGGCGCGGCGCTGACCGCGATGGCGGCGACGGGCGTGGTCATCCACGCCTTGCGGATTGCCCGCAGCGAGACCGGCAAGCCGGGCAAGGCGCGCGTCCTGGGGGCGGCCTGGCGCGCCATGGGCCGGACCCGGTGGATCGCGCTGGCCCTTTGCCTCCTGCCCCTGCTGCTCGCGCCGTTTGTCCTTTGAATCCGGCTTTGGGGCGCCGGCGGCGCCCGCACTCAGTTTCCCCGTTGACCGAAGCGCCGCCGGACCGTAATAGCCCGCTCCTACCCCGTGCCCAGATGGCGGAATTGGTAGACGCACTAGCTTCAGGTGCTAGCGCTGCAAGGCGTGGAGGTTCGAGTCCTCTTCTGGGCACCAAGCCGCTCTCCGGAGCGGTTTTTTACGTCCAAATTTTGAATCAACATTAATAAAAACAAGCGCTTAGGAATTTTTCGGCGTCCGCCGGCGTCCGCTTGCTTCCGCCTGAAGCCAGCCAATTCTCGGGCATCGGGTCTGGCTTTCTGGCATTCTGTGCACGGAGAAGCAGAAGGTGATGCCAGAAAATGCCATTGACCGACATGAAGATACGGGCGCTGAAACCCGAGCCGAAGGTTCGCAGATATGCGGATGGCGGGAACATGTACCTCCAAGTCATGCCATACGGCTCAAAGCTCTGGAAAATGGCGTACAGTTTTGGCGGAAAGCAGAAGACCCTGTCTTTCGGAAAATACCCGGTGACCACCCTCGCGAGGACGCGGGAGCTCCGAGAAGAAGCCAAAGCCCTGCTGCAGGCCGGGATTGATCCCATTGAGCAGGCGAGGGAGGTCGAAGCGGTGCGTCAGGCCGAATACGGAAACCTGTTCGCTGATATCGCCGCTGAGCTTCTGGATAAGAACTTCCAGGAAGGCCTTGCTGAAGTCAACCGCTTCAAGAAGCGCTGGCTTATCGGGATCGCGAACGCGGATCTCGGCCACATGCCGAAGGGCATTTGTCAGATCCTGCTGGTTCAGCGCGAAGGCGCTAGCGATTGCCATGGCCTTGTTGCCGGTCGCCACCGAGTTGGGGGGCGCGGCTTCGGGCGGAACACTTAAATTGAGACAAAAATGTCATAATCTGGGCGTGAACCCGCTGTACTTGACCGGTAGTCTGATCGAACTCGAGACAGGCTTGGCGAATCTCTCGAAGATGTATTTCCCAAAGGGGGAATGACTCCATGGGATTACCTTCCTGTACAAGGCCGACACCGATCTCTCACAGACCGTATCAATACTGTCTTTTTGAAAGTTGGGACGTGATTGCGGATGAAACAGCTACGGGAGCATCTCAAAACCCGTCAGGGCAGGCCGCTCTGACGGTGGGTTTCTCGCGCGACGACAGCTTGCCTGTCATCGACCACGAAGAATTGAAACACACTTATTACAAGGATCTTGCCGCAGAGCAGCGCGACCTCCTTCGAAAGACCAAGTCTATCAAGGATGTGTATGCCTACGATCTGAAGGGCCGTCGTATGAATTATTGTGGCGGCTACATAGATCTGACGACGGTCAGGTTAAGGGAGTTCGTCGAGCCTGCGGTGTCTGCCTTACTTTTTCGGTGTGGGTACATCACCATTTGCGATATCTCGCGCGACGTTAAACAGGGGATCGGCACTATCCCTGGCATCGGAGCAATGAGGCTCGCTCAGATTGAGTTAGGATTGGTGCATTACGGTCTGCGGTTCCTAACACTTCAAGAACGAAATGCCGGGACCATATTTGACGGCGAAGGTTTTGCGGCTAACTTTGCAAGTCTCTTGCGCCACGATGAAATACATTCGCGCAGACAATCATTTAAGCTGATAGCAGGTTGCCGGCAAAAACCGGAAGAACCGGGTTCCTGATCGGATAATCGGTGCAGCTGTAGTGAATCGACTTACGCTTTGCTGCACCTCTGTAAGTCCAGTCGATATCTAAGGGGCAAAGAGCATCGAGCGGGGGGACCATCTCTTCCCGGTTCGTCTTCTCGAACAGCTTAACAAGGCAAAGGCGCAAATGCTTTGCAGTAAACGTTGTAATGCGACAGGCAGATGTTGCGGGATTCTTCCCTGAAGCGGTCAGCAGTTGGTGGATCACGAGGTCACCTTGGATCGGTGTACCGGATCCGGTGCGGAAGCCATTGAAGAAGCGGTTGTACTGCTCGGCCTTGTTGATCTGTCGATCCTCAAGAATGGCTTTAAGCAAAGGCGGACATGCAATCCGCAGGCTGGGAACTACTGAATTGTCTGGAAGACCGTTTCCCAGTCCGGCACCCTCCAGCTCTTTGCCAAGCGGCGTTTGCCGGAAAGAGTCATTCTTGAGGCAAGCATTGATCCAAGCCGCCGTTATCAGCGTCGTGGGTTCTTTCTGAGGGTGCAGCGCTTCATTTACGCTTGCACTATCGACGATCCGCTCCGCCTCTACAGCGATTGATGACTGCCATGCATTGACGAGACCGCTGACGGATTTGATCGCTTCTCGCTGTTCATTCGACAGAACAATATAGCAGTATTTGTACTTGCGCTTGAGGGGCAGCTTTCTGAGCGTGTTCAGGCCATCGGACACGATCCGATTGAGCTCTGGAGTTTCAGCCGTCAACCAGGCTTCGAAGTCAAGCTCCTGGCTTCCACTGCTGTTCCGAACGACGCTACCGGACGCAGTTCTAAATTCGGGAAGCGCCACAGCAATCTCTCAAATTCAACCGGCTTAAAATCAGCAAATACGGTTAATGCAAAAGATGCGAAAATGTCAAACCCCAAAAACCCCAAAAAGGCAAAAACTGTACTTTTCAAGTGCGAGCCAAAGGGGGGAACTGCGATGCCACAGCCTGTCCGAAATTCTAGAAATCGCGAACGCTTCATCGTTGAAGAACCTTTCGCTTCGCCAAACGCAACGATGAGAAAACGCGAAACCGCGCCAAATGTGCGCAAAGAGGAAACTCTCCACAACCGGTACAATCGAGAAGAAAAAAAGTTTGAATTCAAAAAGAACTTGAGGAACATAAGTCAGGGTACGGACATATGTTGAGATCAGAGCTGAATTACTTCAGGTGTACTTGAGCGCGCCGCAGACAGGATCGCGCCAGACACGGAAGGATGCAAAACATGCTTTATCTCACGGGAAAATGGGCTGCGCCGTCGATGGCGTGTTGTTTTGAATCGGTAAGCAAGTCGTTGTCAGTTGCTGCCGCGGCCCTCGTCTTCGTTGGTAATGCCGCCGCTCAGGTTGTGGATCGCGAAAGAGTGGTTGGTGCCGCTATCGACTTTGTTGCGGAACAAGAGGCGTTTGAGTCCTGTCCCTATGACGATCTGCGCCCGTGGATTTCACTTCAGCCGGGAGACAAGGTTGAAGGCACGCTGACCGTTGGCTTTGGGTCGACAGGTCCGCATGTGAAGATCGGTAAATGCATCGATGAAGGGGAAGCACGTAGGCTTCTCGAAACTGAGGTCAATAGGGTTCTGGACGTGATCGAGGACGAACTCGGGCTCGCCCTGCCTGTGGGTGACTGGATTGCGTTCGTCAGTTTGAGTTATAACATCGGCGTTGATGCTTTCCGCAAATCTACCGCGCTAGAGCGTTATAGGGCAGGTGAATGTCACGAGGCGGCGTCTGCGCTTCTTTGGTGGAACAAGTCGAAGGGGCGCGTTCTTGCAGGGCTGGTTAGTAGACGCGCCGTGGAAGCTAGTTTGATGTGCGTAGTCTGAACCTGAAGATCGATGTCCGGGTTTGGTGTTTGCGGTGGACTCAAGCCATAAACTTAATGAATGGCTAAGTTGCGACCCGGGACACCTACTTTTGGGAGACGATGGGTGTTGCAAGCGCCAGAAAACTCCGAATGAGAGACCTAGCCGTCATCGTGCGAGACAAGGCGTTTGAATGTCGAGGGCGCGCGAGAGGTCAACGCCCCTGAGCCGTTCTCCCGCGAGGGATCGACGCCGGATGAACGATGCCAAAGTTCTGCACGAAGTCGCGCGGGTGATGGGTCAGACGTTGGATTCGGGTGGGCCGACCGTGGAGGCCGTTCTTCTTCGACATACTGTTCCAACATGCCAATGATTGCGATCATCTCAGTGCCGAGCGCGAGCTCCTGAAGATAAATTTTGAGGCTTGCGCTCGTAAACGCTTCGTCCGGGTAAGGAAAGAAGCCCGCCTCGTGAATGACCCGGAGCCGTTGCGCGACCTCAGTGGTCGTCAGTTTCTCTCCGGGTAGCTCATTGAGATAGTCCCGGAGATCTTCAACAGCGATCGAAGTATAGGCTGCGGAGATCAGAATGACTTCGCGAGTCCCTTCCCATTTTTGCCAGGGCCCGGTGTTACGATCGACGGCATTGAGAATATCGCGTGCGAGATTGTCCTGAAAGTAGGGGGCCCGGACGTGTCGGAGCGAAGGGCTTTTTGTGAAGCTATGAAGCTGTCGTTTGATTTCCCATAGCCTTTCGTCCTCAGCCATTTCGAACTTACCCTCTTTTCCTTTTGACCAGCCGATTGAGAAATGGCTTGTCTCGTGCTCCACCAGAACCCTGCTTAGGCGCTTCCAGCTTTGCGAGACGGTTTCAGATCAGAAAGTCTATTGGGCGGTCTTCCGGATGTCCTGGAAACTCAAACCGGTAGTGGTCTAGACTTTGGCATCAGAGCGAAAAAGTGCAAAAGTCTCGAATTGAATCGGGGACACTAGGGTCAGGTCAATGCAACGAAATAGTATCGTCAAGGTAGACTAACAGCCCAACTTGTGAAACCGTTGCGTTCTGAAATTCGATCTTCGGGGGCGGGGGCATGTCGAGCGAATCAGCGTTTTCGGACCGACGGCTCTTTTTGTCACTATTAGGAAGCGTCGCTGCGACGACCGCATTGACCGGTTGCGAGACACTGCCAATCGCTTCTAACATTCTGTCGTCCAACCGCGTTCACCGCGGAACTATTATTGACGTTCATTGTCACATCTTCAATGGCAGCGATTTACCTGCATCGCGCTTTCTGAAGATTGTGTTTTCGAAGCAATACCGCCGGGAAGCGGCGCTCGAATTGTTAGATGTGGATGATCCAGATATCGTCGACGTTCTCATCCAGATCTTCCTTTGGGTACTTGGAAAGTCTCGCGCACCCTCGGCCGATGCAGAAGCGAATTTGTTGGCTCGCGAGCCGGCACGGCGATCTGTTGCGGAAAGTCGGAAATCATCGGAAGCGTCAGTGGCCAAGGCTGTGGCGTCCTATTACGCCCAAAACCTGGATGGCGCACCAGAGGTGGGTGGCGAGCAAGCCGCTCAGTCTAAGGTCAAGAGAGCCATATTATTCGCTGGCGGCGAGCGTGATAAAGCGCCTTCGTTGGGGCCGATCACAGAAGCTCAGACCGAGTCCGCAGCACGTCAAGCCATGGCATCGGACTTCGATATCGGACGCTATTTGCGTTGGTTTGCGCTTTTCACTCGATATCGCGCTTCCCTTGCCGATCAGCTGGTCGCAAATCATAAGGCGGACGGGTTCGATTCAGTACTGATCTGCCCCGCATTGATCGACTACGATGCCTGGTTGGGCGAGCGGGTTAGGAAGTCACCGCTTCGATCGCAGATATATGTGATGGGGGCAATCTCTGCACGTCCTCGGGGTCCGGCGGTTCACGGTTACGTGGCATTCGACCCTCTTCGCCAGGTAAACTTTGACCGCAACGTAGACCGACGTGAGAATCCGCTCAACTTGGTTCGTCAAGCGCTCAAGGAATATGGCTTTCTCGGTGTGAAGCTTTATCCTCCAATGGGATTTCGTGCCTCGGGCAATCAAGAAAAGCCCGCTCAAAGATATCCCGAGCCGGTCGACGCCGCGCTCGATGGCCGGGTCGGCGAGGATCTCAATATTGCGCTCGACAAACTCTATGCTCTTTGCATAGAGCTCGACGCCCCAGTCATCGCGCATGCGGGCCCGAGCAATGGGGCGGGGCCTACTTATGCGAGTCGCGCAGATCCAGCCTATTGGATTCCGGTTTTCGAAAAGTATCCGAAACTGCACGTTTGCTTGGCCCATTTTGGTGGATTTTCGGAGCAATCGATCGGGTTCCCTGTGGGAACGCCATTGCCGAGAGGAAGTTGGGATTGGGCGTTTGGAGACTTTATTCGTCGCCATCCGGACAGCCCGGTCTTCGCAGATCTGAGCTATTTTGCCGAGATATCTCGCAAGTCTCAGTCTGAGCTCTCAGACTACGCGCAACTCTTACGAACTTTCTTCGATGAGTGCGATCCAGACTGCCGACATCTGATGTTTGGTAGCGATTGGATCATGTTGGGTATGGATTCCGCCGCTAAAGACTATGCGAGCAATGTTTATGAGTTTTTCAAGAACCAATGTGAGTTTTCGGACGATAAGCTCAATCGACTCTTTTACGGAAATGCCGCGCGTTTTCTCGGCTTGCGACCAAATGATCCGACAAGAAGACGCCTGATGAATTTCTATCGCGAAAACGGATTGAGCCAATCTCGGCTCCCGGACTTTGCAGACACTTAGTGAAAGAGGAGATGGAAATGAGAGGCCTTCAATCTGCGTTTGGGTCGTTGATCGCTTTCGCTGGATTATCAGCGTGCAGTTCGCCAAGTGCTAAGGTCGCCACCGAATCTGAAAGCGTTGAGTTGCACGCGCCGCTTTATGAACAATCTTCGCCAGCCCTCACCTCGACTTGGTATGAGCCCGCCGGGGAAAAAGGAATGAATAACATTGAAGATAAGGGCTTTGTCCTATCTTCCGCGATCTGGCCGTCGCCGGTGATTGCTGTCTGCTGGGAGAACGACGACGCGCTCTTTGCTACTGAACGCCAATGGGTTGAACAAGCCGTTAGATCGACATGGCAGACGCATTCAGCTGTCAACTTCGTTGGATGGGGGAAATGCGGCGCGGCCGCGAAGGGCATCCGAATCTCTGTTTCCGAAGAGGGGCCTCATACGAAAGGCCTTGGCAAGGAACTCGACGGCAAACCAAATGGGATGGTGTTGAACTTCAAGTTTTCCTCTTGGAGCAAAGCTTGCCAGTCGCCGTCGATGAGACAATCTTGTATTGAATCGATTGCAGTTCACGAATTTGGCCATGCGCTTGCATTTGCGCATGAGCAGAATCGTTCTGACACCCCCGGTGAATGTGCAATTCTAGCCCAAGGCACCGACGGCGACAGGCTTCTAACCCCGTATTGTCCAGAGTCGGTAATGAATTACTGTAACTCCAAGTACAATAACGATGGTCAACTCGCGCAATGTGACATCACATCCGTCAAGGTCGTTTACGGAGAACCTTAGATGAACCGCCGCAAATTTTTTGCGGGGGCTGTCGCAACTTTGACCGCTCTTCCATTCGTCGGGCTGCCAGCCGATGCCGCTGCTACCAATGTGAGATCGTCGCTTGTAACCATACGAGCCACGGGACTGCTCCGAGCAAGCAATGAGCTGTCCGATAGCGTTTTCGGAACCGGCTTTTTCGTTAACAGCCAGGGATATATCGTAACATCGCTACATCTGATCAAACAACTCGGCGCCGTCATCCCCGAGAGTATACGTTTTGAGGTCAACACAGATCTCAACGAAACGCCGATTACAGCGATCCAGATCGAACGTCGCGACCAAGTCGATATCTTGGTACTGTTGGCCAAAATGGGGATGCGACCTTTTTCAGTGCTACGCCGCGAGAGAAATGTGATGCGGCGAGTGCGAGAAGGTGAGACGCGCGTTTACACGTCGGGGTTTCCGAAGGGGTATGGCGCGATCATCGACAATGGCGCAATCACCTCCTTTGAGGGACCGGTTTCCCCGCCCTCTCCGACATGGACAACCAACATGACCTTCAAAGGCGGTCAAAGCGGTTCTCCCATCTATTTGGAGGATGGCTCAGTGATCGCGGTGGCAAAGGGCGTGGACGCCGGTACGACACAGATCGGAATTGTCGTTCCAATTATGCATGTTCCGCTCAACTATTGGGATGAGGATACTGAGGCTCCCGCAAATATGGAAGCAGCTGAGGGGATCCCGTCTATTCTGATCACGCGAAATGTACCAGCGACTGCGACCCAGTCTAGGATTGTGCCGATAAACGTCCAGCTCTCGTCCTGCTCTGATCCTGGAATCAGGAACATCCGAGTGGACGTGTCGCCCGGGTGGAAGATTTCGGCAACGCCGGCCACGGTGCAGATGTACGAAGCGCGCGGCGCTTCGATTAGGACGCGCGTGATCAATCAGCAGGCTCACATGATCGAGGTCCTCGTGGAAATGGATATGTCAAATTGCAGCGAGCCGCCCGTGTTTAAGGGAGGGGTTCGATTTGATGAAATTCCTGGACCCGACGCTGTCGTGCAGATGCCGATTTCTGAATCTCTATTCCTACGAAACCGCTCTATCCCGCTCGGCCAAGACAGTATTTCAGATCTGTCGATTTCGTTTCTTATCAACGGCGAGAAAACGGAGCCTCGTTCGCTTGCCGCATCAGACGTTCGAACGATCAACGGCGAATTGGCCATTCGGTCGAGCGCTCTTTCCGTCCAACTAGACAGGGCGCAGGCGACGTTGCCCGACCTATCAGTTCGCAATAATAGATTTTGAGGAAATCCTTCAGATGATACGCCTTAGCATACGAGCAAGCGCCTGCATTGCATTGGCCGGGTTTTTAGGAGGTTGCGCGGCGTCCATTTCAAGCGCGGCGTTCGAACCCAACGACAGCGCTAAAGCGATAGTTTATCGCTTGCCTGCTCGAGAGATAAGTGTACTGGCAACGTATGAACTACAAGATTGCAGTCCGTTTGCGGCTCGCCTTGTCGGGTTGTCTGCAACCACACGCTTAGTGCCTTCCGCAGATGTATCTGATGCTTTTTCAATCGATCCCAAGATGATGCGAACTATGTTTGGTTCGGTCAATCCAGCGAAGTTGGACCTTTCGAACGGAATTATTTCATCGGCTGGGATTAAAAGCACGAGTGATGTTGCTTCGATCTTATCGTTGGGAATGAAGACGGCGGCTACGCTCGGCGTATTTTCGTCCGCCCCTTCAGCAGACCCTAATACCTGTACCACTGCAGCGAATGAAGCCATGTTGCTGTACAGAGAGGCCAGCGCAGAGTTAAAGCGGATCACATCAGAGGCCGAACTTGCGGAAGAGATTTTTCGCAAGAGCCCGACTGCGGATAATCAGCGGCTTGTTTCCCGTTGGGATGTCGCGCTTGAAACTGCTGCAGCAGACAGAAGAGATATACGGGATCGAAGTTTAAGGCGGCAATTGGATTTTCGCGTTCGTCCGACGGATCCTGATTGTGCCAGCAAACGAGGGACGCCCGAATTGTGTACTTTCACCGCCATTTTGGCACCTTCGCTGAGTGACTTTCGCAATTGGATAACTCCCGAATCAAGCTCCGACGGTCTTGCCAAATTGGCAATCAACGTTTCAGCTCAGGCTCCAGCTAGCCTCGAACGCGACACGCCATTGCCGCAGCGGCCTTTGCCTGGAATTTTTTATCGAAATCCTACCGACGGCAATCTGAGCGTGACGCCGATTGATCCCGCTTGGTCATTGCTCGCTATAGATGTGGGGCAAATGTCGTTTCCCCAATTTGGTTCGCGGGCATTTGTAGAAATGTCGGGCGGAAGAGTTGGGGGGCGTTCAGTATCTGTCAGCTTCGATGAGTCCGGCAGATTGAAGACGTACGAGTCGACAACGCAAGGTGCGTTCAAGGAACTCGTGCAGTCAGCTTCTGATGCCGCGCCGAATTTTAAGAAGGACGAAATCGAGGATTTGCAGCGCCAGATAGATTTAGCGACAAAAAAGCGAGAACTTATCGAAGCAAGGAAGAAGCTTGAGAATGTCCTCGAGCAGTCGAATGATTAGGAGAACGAGAAAACTCCTGCTCGTCGCATCTTGTCCAAAAGATTTCCGACTGCTCCTTTCAGCATTTGTCTCAGATGACACCCGCACGGCGGGCGAGAAGCGCTAACGGTATGGCCAAAGGGGTCAGTATGGCGCCTATGATCAAAAATGCGGACACATTGAAGAAGAGGTACTTGCGTTGACCGATCTGACTGATGCTCGAGACCTGCTTGGCAAGGTCAACCGCATATCGATTTGAGGTCAAATCCTGATCTGAAAAGCCCAGCAGCTTTAGGTAAGTGGATGGCGTTAGACGTCCGACGTCCCCGACATAAAGAAGGTTTGCAGCCTCGGGTGCCACGCCATCTGTCGTCGGTGCATTGTGTGGCCGAAGCCTTGGAAGAAATGAAAGCACGCAGAGCAGGGCGACTAATGCAAGCTGGCCGAGCGCAAGAAAGAACCAGATCTGAACACATTTGGGCCCTGCAATAAAATTGCTGGATGCTTGGGTCAGGCCAAAGAGCGCGGTCGCTGACGCCGCCAGCAGGGCGGCATTCTTGGTCTCCGCAAAGGCGTTCCAGCGGCCGGCATTATCGAGCATGAACTCCAGTCGCCTGATGCTCTGTTCGTCGTCTGGTGCTGGCATTTGCGTCTACCTGTTGGCCGTAGGACTGATGGGGGGATTGTTCATGTGCAAGTACACCGGCGATTGCTTCGCGCAAAAGACTGAACCAAACATCTGCCAAGTTTTTAGAAGCTGTCCTCTACGCAGAGTTCATATCCGAAAAGACCAGGATCGCCTTTGTATTCCTTACCCTGATAAGTCTTTCTCTGGAACCGTGTACTGATATCTGCGCGGATGTTCTTAGTCAGGTCCCGGTAGAATGAATTTGAAACAAAAATGCTCCGTGTGCCCGCTTCACTGCAGAGCCGGGAAGCGACGACCACACTTTCACCGATAGCCCGGATCTGGTTCAGTTCGGAGACCCAGACAGATGGACCGGTATGCAGTCCGACACCTCCTCCGAGTTGGGATATCCCGAACTTCAGATCAGCCTGGAAGTTGTCGCATATGACCGACGTCTGCCGGACAATCTCAACCGCGGCCTGAAATGCACGTTTGTTCGATTTTTCGGTGGCTTGCCCTTCGAGAGCGTCGTCGAGGTCCAGAAAGTGAGCCACGATGCCATCGCCGGTCTCCTTGTCGAAGAATCCGCCATGATCAAACACGACACGAACCGCAGTCTCCACGATCTTATTGATGAAGGGCGAATAGTTTCCGAGTTCATCGGAAGGCAGCTGCTCCATGGCGATGGTCGATCTTCGCACATCGAAGACAAGACTGCTCGTCTCGATCGGTCTGTATCGCAGGTGTCCAGGTGATTCCGATGGCTCGATGCATCTCTGCCAAGGCCAAAGAAACTGATCCAGGGCCGGAGTATCGAAAGGATTGAAGCATTTGGGATGAAGGTGAATTCTTTCGAGGCCGGCTGTCTCTCCATTAACTGATTTGGACAAATAACTCATCGGGACAGCCTGCCAGATCGGTGATCTGTAGTGAAAATAGTCGTTGTGAAAGGCTAGGCATTCCAGAAGAGACGCTGAGCTTGTTATTGGAGTAGCCATTTCACCAGGAGCACTTCGTTCCTTGTACAGGCAAGCAAACTTGGTTCGCTCAAATCGACACCAGTACAGATTAAGATCTTTGAACAGCTTCGGTGCTTTGGGATCCGCTGCAACGATCTTCTGTTCAAAAAAGTTCATGAACTTTTTCATTGTAGGGTTTTGCGAGTGTACCTGAGCAAGCAGCCAGCCAAAGTACAAGAGATATTCAGACCGCGGGTTACCGGTCGCCGGACCTGCCTCCGTCCATCGAAGGGACTGGAGGTTTTGCTCCCAGAAGTAAACAAGCGAGGCCCGGCTGTCGTCAACGGTGTATCCAAACACGGCCACGATGTCTTGCGATCTGAACTGGCATTTCTTCAGTGGATCTCTGAGGAACTGCCGGCGGGACAACCTCTCGGCCACATCAGCGGCAGCGTATTGTTCCCATACTCGGATGCCAGCCGTTTCTGCGCTTTCGCTGAGCTGCGATATGGAATTAGCCATCTAGACACCTGACGAGTCTTTCCCCCAGAAAGGTCTCAAGATCGCTTTCGCTCGCTTTGCTTATCTTCCTGGGAAAGTGGGGGTCCGGAGTGTCGAGACCTGTTCCCTGATGAGCCGTGAAGAGCACGACATTATCCATTGAGTCCGTGTACTTGCGTACGGACGCCAGGCTGTCATGCACCGTAATTCCAAGCTGAGTCTGCTTCGGCACCGGGCGGAGAACATCAACAATGAAAACCCGGTCCTGAAAGAAGTACTGTTCGACTTCGATCGGTATGGTGGGGCCTTTGAGGTAGATGTAGCGCACTTTGAGGTCATGGAGTTGTTCGACTGTGATTTCGTAGACAATCCAGGACTTTTGTTCGTCCTCGCTTTTATACTTTAGGCGGGTCTTGGTCTGCAAAAGTGTGCCTCTCGTTTCTATAAGATAGTCTTCCATTGCCGTGGCAACTGCCATTACAAGGCTCAAGAACTCCTCGTACTCGTCTTCAATGTGGATGATCGACATGTTGCGCATGCGCACTTTGGTCCTAAGCGTTAGATTGACCGGTGAGATAAGGCATTGTGAATCTGAAGGTATTGGAAGGTGTGCCCAGTAGCGGATCGTATTCCATGGGAGTGATGTCCAGCTCAGTCTCGGGATTGTGGGCACGCAAAATCTTCTCTGCTACTGGTAAGCCAAGGCCGGTACCATGCTTCTGGTTGAGGTGATCCAGTTGTCGTCCTCGAACGCCGACCTGTTTGATACGCTCCTTCTGTCCCGCGCTGATGGGAGCGCCAGAGTTGGTAATGGAGAACGTGTAGCTGTCTTCATTGTACCGGATCTCCCAACTCACAGTCTTGGAGTTGGGTGAGAATTTAAGCGCATTGTCGACCAGATTGAGTATCGCGATGCGCATCAGCGAATCATCTGCGTTCATGACTTGAGGCGGAGAGCCGGTTATTCGCGCGTTGATAACAAGCGACTTGTGGATCCGCTGGTCATCAAGTGTCTGAAAGGCGTCCTGAACAGCCTTCAACAAATTGAATGGCTTGCGATTGAGCGTACTCGGATTAATCTCGTTCAGTAGGAACCGTCCGTTTTCCAGAATTATTCGCGCCTGGCTCAGGGACCACTGTGCGCTGGTCAAGCTTTGCGAAACAAGCGGATCTTCCCTCAGGTTCATCCAATAATCTCGGCTTTGGCGCCCCTTTTGGAATCTTGGACGCAGTTGCGTGATCCATTTGTTAGCCGCTGCGAAGTGATGGACTACAGCATGACGAACCTGCATCAGGTAGTGGGCACGGCCGCGTTCGAAGTCGAATTCCCTGGTTCGAACCTGCAGTTCGCTGAAGAAGTGCATCAGGGATCGAAGTACCGACTCAGTTATAACGGCACCCTCGAAGCGAACAACATATAGCCTCGAGTTGCCTTCGCGATTTGGGAAATGAAACTCTAGGTCATGGCCGTGTTCATTCCGGTCGATGCCCATCATCATCTTCCGGTTATCTGGGGCGGTGCTCGTTGAAAAGAACTTGCTGAGGTACCTCGATTTCAGGCGCTCGGCATAGTCCTTGCTCAGCGTGAATGATCGGGAAGCGGACAGGTGCTGGATGTCTATCTGGTTTCCTTCGTAGTCAGCAGTTAAGGCGAACACGTTTGTAAAGGAGATAGACAGGGCACGGAGCAATTGCAGCATTGCTGCAGGATCGATGGATTCTATCGATGCATTTTCCCGAAGGAAGCGGAGGACCTTCTGGTAGTTCTGCTGAAATGTCTTCGCCGAAGCATATTGATCAAGGTAGCCGAACACACTTTGGGCCACGTCCCTGTCAGTTGCGCTGAAACGCGACTGGAGGTAGCCGTCGTTGTCCTTGTCTAGGAACATAAGTGAAGCGATCTCATGCGGCTTGGCATCAAGTTGCGCGATGAAATCCGTTGAATCGACGAATGGTGTACTCTTGAGGAGAAACGCAGGTTGCGTAAGCGGTACATGAAGCGCTTGTCGCAATTGGGCTTCGCCCGCATGCATGAATTCGATGGGGGTGCGCGATATCCCCGTCAGACCCTTCTCATTGATGGCTTCAGGCTGGACAATTGTGCCGAGGCCGGTTGTCGCCCTTGTGTCGACTTCAATCCAGTCGGGCAGAGTGTTGCGGTTGTGATAGTAGCATTCTTTCGCGCTGATGATGCCTTTCAGTAGTGCGCCTACGGATTGAAGCACATCGTCCACTGAACCTGTATCGGTCAACGTACGTTGAGCTGTAGCTACAGCGTCAATGATCCGCCGACTGCGGCTTGCGTGAACGCTCAGGGTAAACAGGTCAAGCTCGGCTTTTAGCCACTCTGATGAAATCGAAGGTGCTGAACGGCAGGCAATGACATATCCGATACATTTCTGCTGCGCCTGCAGGTTCCCGTCGAAACCTGTATCTAGGACTAGCGGAAATGCTTGGAATGGCATGTCGCCTATCCCGGCTTCGATCATGAAGGCGGTAAGTTGCTTTTGGTCGTTGTCAGCTATGGAAAAGGCTCCGCCGGTGCACACGACGCGGCCGGACAAACCAAGTGAAGCGCCGTGGCAGTAATTTAGGAGTTCTTCGGGTGCGTTGATAGCGTACGATAGATGGGCGCCAGTTTCATCTGTGAGGAAGACAAGGCATGTCGCGGCTTTGAGGCGTTCTGCTAGTCGCTCAAGCGCCTTGATCCTCTGCTCGGTGACCTTGGCAGCGTCCAGCATGGTCCAGCTCGGTACTTTCGCTTCACTTTGACATTGGCCAGTTTCAAACCTCCGGTCTAAATGTCAATACTAACTGGAGGTTACGCTGGCAGAATGTGTGACGCGTTGGAGAATTCACATTCTTCGCTCAAGGTTATGGGCGCTATGTCGGCATTCTTACATCTTCGGAAACGGAACTGCGAAGCCCCCTGGCCGCTTCGGAACGTCCGTTTTGCATTTGTGCACGCTGTTTGCGTGGCCGCCAGAGAGGCAGTTTCCGGACGTCAGAACCTGGCGTGAGAATTGTGACTTCGTTTCGTTCCAGCGGAGCCAAGTGACGCTTTCTTGCGCCATGCGAAAACCACCCACGCTGTTGGCCGCAACCTGTCAGACAGCTGGCGGCGAGCGATTTCAGTCCGGTAATGCGGAGACAAGGAAGGCTGCTTTGATCGGCCAGGGGCATTTTCGCAGACCGAAAAGATGCATCAACTTAAGGGCTGGGAAAGACTGTTTGCAGTTGGCAACCCTTTCGCTTTGCAAAAATTCTGACCGGGGGTGTACCGTCTAGCGGTTTTTTGCAGTTCGCCGCGCTTGGGTTGAGTTGTCGGAGTGAATGACCGGTGGCGATACGGTGTGCCAGTCATTCGAAGCCGCGCGGCGGGCCCAGCCGCGCGCCGAGATCGAAGAGTGCAATTTCGACTATCACTTCGATGCCGTAGCAATCTGACTTTGATCTATACGGCTGAATGTCGAACGGCTGATCGTCCGCGTCCAGCCAAAATCGCTGACTTCGGGAAATATGTCGACGTTGGCGGGTTTAGGGAGGGAGAACCTTACGCCGGCCGTGCATTCGACCTCGCGGCCCGGGGCGATTATAGTGTCCTCCCTCAAACTTGCAGGATTTGCGCAGGCCTCAGGAAGGCCGTTCGAGACTACGTTCGTGTGGCGCCTAGACGTTTTCTGCAAGAAGCTCGCTTCGCTCCTCGAATGTTTGTGTACACACTTTTGAACGAATTTAGATGATCGTGGCTAAAGCGTTTAGGACCCAGTCGGACGAGCGCCGAAAGTTGTGGCATTCGGGACTCGAACCACTCAAGGGGACAACAAGGCTGGCTTGCCCTCTGGCACTAAAAATCAAAAAATCGAAGAAAATTAGTAACATACAACGATCTTGAAAGTAAACAAAAGTCCTCTTCTGGGCACCATACTGACTGCAATTCTCTGATTTTGTTGGCGACTTCGGCTGGGCCGGGCCGCTCGCGGTTTGCGGCGCGGCCGGGCGGCTGCGATTGCAATTGCGCACAGGCGGTCGCTTGTGAAACAACCTGTTAAAGGTTTGCGAGATTGCCGGAGGACAACAGACATGACCGAGCCCACATTCACCATGACCATCAACGGCAAGGCCGTCGCCGGCACCGAAACCTTCGGTGTTGAAAACCCGGCCACGGGGAAGGTCTTCGCGCAGGCGCCGGATTGTTCCAGAGAACAGCTCGACGAAGCCGTCGCCGCCGCCCGCGCCGCGCTGCCGGGGTGGAAAGCCACACCGATCACCAAACGCCGCGAGCTGCTGAACGTGATGGCCGGCGTGATCATGCAGAACATTCCCGAACTCTCGCGCCTCCTGACGCGGGAACAGGGCAAGCCGCATCCGGATGCCGAGGCGGATGTCGGCGGCGGCGCCTTCTGGCTGATGGAATCCTCGAAACATGAGATCCCGGAGCACGTGTCGGAAGATTCCGAACAGCGCCACGCCATCACGCGCTATGGCCCGATCGGCGTGGTCGCCGCGATCGTGCCGTGGAACTTCCCGATCATCCTGGCGGCGTTCAAGCTTGGCCCGGCGCTGCTCGCCGGCAACACGGTCGTGCTGAAGCCCGCGCCGACCACGCCGCTGACAACGCTGCGGATCGGCGAACTGCTGCGCGGCGTGTTGCCGGACGGCGTGCTCAACGTCATCTCCGGCTCGGACCGTCTCGGCCCCTGGCTGACCGCCCACAAGGGCGTCGACAAGGTCAGCTTCACCGGCTCCACGCAGACCGGCAGGAAAGTCATGGAAAGCGCCGCCGGCTCGCTGAAGCGTGTGACGCTGGAACTCGGCGGCAACGATCCTGCGATCGTGATGCCCGATGTGGACGTGAAGAAGGTGGCCGAAGATCTCTTCTGGGCGGCTTTCCGCAACACCGGCCAGATCTGCATCGCCACCAAGCGCATGTACATCCACAAGGACGTGTACGAACCATTGAAGGCGGCGCTCGTCGAGTATGCCGGGACGGTGAAGATCGGCGACGGAGCCGAGCAGGGCACCCAGATCGGGCCGATCCAGAATTCGGCGCAATACAAGCGCGTCCTGGAGCTCATCCAGGATGCCAAGGACAATGGCTACAAGTTCCTGATCGGCGGCGATGCCGCCAAGGTGCCGGGCTACTTCGTGCCGATCACCATCCTGGACAATCCGCCCGAGTCGGCTCGCATCGTGCAGGAAGAACAGTTCGGTCCCGTGCTGCCGCTGCTCAAGTTCGACAATCTCGATGAAGTTATCGGCCGCGCCAATGACAGCGAGTATGGCCTCGGCGCCTCGATCTGGACCACCGATATCGACCGCGCGCAGGATATTGCCACCCGCCTCCAGGCCGGCACGGTCTGGATCAACGAGACCCAGCATCTCAGCCCGCATGCGGCCTTCGGCGGCTTCAAGCAATCCGGCATCGGCGTCGAAGGCGGACCCGACGGCGTGCTGGAATTCTGCCAGGCGCAGACGGTGTTTACGCGCAGGGCCTGAGCGCGGTCAGGCCTGCGGCTCGGCGTCCGCCGCCGCGCTCAGGCCGAACCTGCCGCGCGCGCAGATGTCTGCAAGGCGTTCCTTCAGCTTGAAATAACCCGCCTGGGTGTGCGGCCATACGGCGGCGTCGAACGGATCGGCGATTTCGATCCGCTCGACACGGCTCAGGCCACCCGTCGACCAGGCTTTCCGGATGCGCGACCGCGTTGGCCCCACGGGCAAACGCGCGGTGACCACCGCCTCCAGTGTCTGCCCGCGCGCTGCGTCCGCGATCTCTTCTGCCCAGGTTTCGTCCGTGAGCGGAATAACTGGTGCGCCAAACTTTGTTCCGGCGCGCCCGGCGCAGTCTTGCACAGCGCCCGCGGCAAAGGCGCGTGCCGGCTCGCCCATGCCGAGAGGTGAGCGGACAGACGGCCCGCTCAGTGCAAGAATCACCTCGGGCGGATGGGGAAGCGGCAAGGTCTCTGCCAGGCCGTCTTCCTCGGTCACCAGCAATCCATAGCGTTGACCGGACCAGCGCGCCTCGCTCAGGTCAGGCGCCCGTTTCGGCGCAAGCGGCGCCTCCCTGAGGGGGACGGCCTCACCTGCGAGGCCCGGCGTATCCGCGAACCGGCCCCGTGTGAACTTTGCAATATTGTCGGCCCGCGCAAGGTAGGTCTTTCCCTGCGTATGAAGCCCCGCGACCCAGCGCCAGGAGCAGGTATTGGCGGCCGCGTCGCCGTCCAGCAGGTGGCGGAAGAAGAAGTCCGCCCCCAGCTCCCAGGGCAGCTTCAGCGTGAAGATCCAGATGCTCGCAAACCAAATCCGGGCATGATTGTGCAGGTATCCGGTCGCCACCAGATCACCGGCCCACGCGTCGAAACAGGCAATGCCCGTCAGACCCTCGCAGGCCTGCGCATAGCGCCCCGCCAGCCGCCCGTCCTTCGCAATCTGGTTCAGCGCCCCGGCCAGCCCCGCCTGATAGCGCTCCCAGACATCCGGCTGATGTTCCAGCCAGCCCTTGAAATAGGACCGCCAGAACACCTGCTGGATAAAGGCTTCCGCGCCGGTAAAGCCATGCGCCCCGATGGCCGTCTGCAGTACCTCTTCAGGCGCCAGAAGGCGGCTTCTCAGCCAGGGCGACAACCCCGAGACGTTGCCGCGCGCCTCCGGCCCAAGGTCGAAATTCCGGGTTCGGGCATAGGCCTCGCCCATGTCCGGTGTGAAGGCGCGCAGCTGCGAAAGGGCGGCTTGGCGGCTGGGGGGCCAGGTCATGTGTCGCGCGTCCTTGCCGCAATGGTTCCTGCCAGAACTTGAAGCCGGGTCCCGGCGAGGCAAGGGCTGCAACGTCGCAGCTTGCCGGAGGGCAGTTCATCTGAATTTAATCTGCAGGCGGGCGGCGAAGCATTGCGCCGCGGTCTTGAGAGGTTAAGTGCGAACGGGCTAGCGTCTCGTTGCTGTGTGATCGGACCCCATCATTGTTTTCCCGGCGACTGATTCTGGCCTTTGCCGCATTTGCGCTGCTGGCGGTTGCGCTGGGAGCGCTCAATGGCTGGGTGTCCCGCGTGGCCGAGCAGCGCGTGGTGCGTGGCCGGGTCGCAGCGGATTTGCTCAGCACCTATCTGGACCTGTCGGCCGAAAAGGCGCGCCTGCGCATCTGGGTCCTGCAAAGCATCGCGGATGCCTCGACCGATCCTGCGGTCGGGCCAGAGATCGCCAAAAGCATGCGCGCCGATGTCGATACGCTCCGGGACCTCGCCGCCAAAGCCGAGCGCATGGACGGCCCCGACGCCGATCTCCAGAAGGAACACACCGACCGGGCCCGCACGATCGAGCTGCTTGAAAGCTCGGTGACCTCGATGCTCAAGCGCGTGCAGGTCGTCAACGCCCGGGCGGCCCGCGAAGGTGGCCCCATTCCGCTCACCGCCGTCGACGAAGTGTTTGACCGGTTCGGTGAGCATGACGTCCGCGCCCTGCTCAACCAGGCGATTGCCGCCGAGACGGAAGCGCTGCAGCGGGACCGTGCCTCGGCCGACGAGTCCCTCGCGCAGGCCCGCTTCGTCTCGAACATCGCCGCAAGCTCGATCGTGATCCTCGCCGTCGTGCTGTCGATCTATTTTTCCTACGCCCTGCGCCGGCCCCTTCGGGAATTGACCGCCGGCGCGCAGGCCTATGAAACCGGCGATCTTGCGCACCGTATCCCGAGCCTGAGCAAGGACGAGTTCGGCACCCTTGCGCAGCGCATGAACCAGATGGCCAACCAACTGGACCTGACCAGCCAGCGCGAACGCGAGCTGCGCTCCGGCCTCGAGGTGATGGTCAGTGAACGCACGGTTGATCTTCAGGCCGCCGTCGCCGACCTTCAGCGCTCCGAAGCGCGCCGCCGGCAACTGCTCGCCGACATTGGCCATGAACTTCGCACGCCCACCACCGTGATCCGCGGCGAGGCCGAAGTCGCCCTGCGCGGCCGCGAGATGACCGACGCGCTCTACCGTGAAAGCCTCGTGCGCATCGCAACAAGCGCCGAACAGCTCGGCAAGCAGATCGAGGACCTCCTGACAATCGCGCTCGATGATGCCGAAATGCTCACCCTCAAGAATGACGTCGTCGAACCCGAACTCGAGCTTCAGCGCGCCATCAGCCAGGCCAGCACGCTCGCCAGCCTGCGCCACGTGCGGATCGTTCCGGCCCTGCAGAACAGCGACGCCTTCGTCCAGGGCGATGCGCGCCGTATCGGCCAGATCATGAGCGTGCTTCTGGACAATGCCATCCGCTATTCCCATCCGTCCGGCACCGTCGAGATCGCAACGCGCGCCGATCACGGGAACTGGCACCTTGAGGTGCGCGATTACGGCATCGGCATCCCGGAGGAGGACGTGCCCCGCGTCTTCGAACGCGGCTTCCGCGCCGGTTCGGCCCGCAGCCACCGTGCCGACGGATCGGGACTCGGGCTCTCGATTGCAAAGGCCTTCGCCGAACGCCACGGCGGCGAACTTGCGCTGGAAAGTGTCGTCGGCCAGGGCACGACCGTCCGCCTTCGCCTGCCGATGCTGGAATTGGAGGCCGCCGGATGAACATCCTGATCGTCGAAGATGACGCGCGCGTCGCGGACTTTCTTGAGCGGGGCCTGAAGGCCGAGGGCTACCGCATCCGGGTGGCGGCGACCGGACCAGACGGTCTGGAAGCCTGCCGAAGCCTCTGGGAAGACCAGCAGCAGACCGGTGTGCGCGGGCTCGTTCTCCTTGATCTCATGCTGCCCGGCATGAACGGGCTTGATCTGTGCCAGACGGTCCGGGCGTCACATATCAATCTGCCCATCCTGATGCTGACCGCCCTGGGGCGTCTTGAAGACCGCGTCACGGGGCTTCGTCTGGGAGCGGATGATTATCTCGTGAAGCCCTTCGGCTTCGAGGAACTGCTCGCCCGGATCGAAGCGCTCATGCGGCGCGGACCGATGATCGCGGAGGTGGCCGGGGCCGTCCTGAAGGTGGG
This sequence comes from Hyphomonadaceae bacterium, assembly GCA_027485145.1. Classification (GTDB taxonomy): domain Bacteria; phylum Pseudomonadota; class Alphaproteobacteria; order Caulobacterales; family Hyphomonadaceae; genus Hyphomonas. The sequence goes on from JAIXRO010000144.1 coordinate 24,366, forward strand.
TGATCTGGAACTGGACCGCGCGCGGTTCAGCCTTCATCGGGCCGGCGAGGAAATCCGCCTGACCACCAAGGAGCTTGCCCTGCTCGAACTCCTGATGTCATCGCCAGGCCGGGTGTTCAGCCGTCAGCGCATTCTCACCAACGTGTGGGGGATTGACGAAGATCCGCTCACGAACGTTGTAGACGTCTACATTCGCCGGCTTCGGTCGAAGGTGGACGAACCTTTCGGCACCGCCCTCATCGAAACCGTCCGGGGCGTCGGATACCGCATTCGCGGCTGAACCAAAAAGGCGGCTGTGTTGCCACAGCCGCCTTGCAGGTTCGCCCCAGCCTATTCCGGCTTGTAGGGCAGGGAGGAATGATGAAGCACGATGCGGAGGTTGCCGTCTGCGTCGCGCTTGTAGCCCCAGGTCTTGTCGACTTCCGTCACGTTGCCTTCGGCGTCCGTCAGGCGCACCTTGCCCATGGACATGGCCACATCGTCATCGAGGAAGATGGCGGCGTTCTCGGTTTCAAAGGCGCGCCAGTCATTCAGGGCAAAGCCCTTGTCGGCGGGGTAGTCTTCGTCATGGCCGACGAAATAGGCAAGCGCGCCGTCCTTCGTGGTGCGGAAGGTCTGCGGCGCCGTGGTCAGCGTCGGCTTGAAGAGCACCGGGCCGAGATTGTAACCATAGGCGGAATCGAGCACGGACTCTGCGGTTGCCTTGGCCGCGTCGATGCCGCCGGCCTCATAGTCGGTCGCGATCTTGACGAGGGCCTTGCCCCAGGCCTGCTGGGCCGCCAGCACTTCGTCCTTCGTGATGTCCGGTGCGGTTTCGGCCGCGGCCGGTGCAGCAGCCGTCGAAACGGCCGCCGTCTGCGCCGTCGTGCAGGCGCCAAGCATCACAGTACCCGACATGAGAAGGGCCGCCCCGGCGAGCTTGAATCTGGTCGTCATTGTGGAATTCCTCTGTTGGTTCGTGCCGGACCTGTTGTCCGGATCGACGCTCCACTTGGAGGCGTCACCTGATCAGCACCTGACGATCCGATGACGGAGGCATGAGACTTGGATGAACAGGAGATTACACCGCACCGGGACGCTTGAATGACGGCCCTGGGATGTTAGCTCCCGGCCACCCGAAATGATCAGGACAAGGACGGCATGCCCAATCTCGACTTCCTTCGCCTCGGCTTTGCCGTGTGCGCCATTCCGATGGCGGCCAGCCAGGCCGGGTTCGCCAACGCGCAATCCCTGACGGGCAATGTTGGCTCAGCCAATATCACGGCGGGCGAACGGTCCGCCGAAGCTCGTTTCGGCATGGATGACGAGGGGGGCGCGCAAAGCCGTGCACACTACGAACAGTCTCTGACGGGCTGGTACAAACTCAGGTTGATCGCCAGCTTCCGCAAGCCCGATGGCGGCGACTGGGACTATTCGGGCCTCACCGCCGAGAACTGGCTGCAATGGGCGTCCGAGAGCAAAACGGGTCAGGGTTTCAATGGCGGTCTGCGCGTATCCTACACCGTTTCAGATGGCGACCGGCCCGATGCCGCCGCGCTGCGGCTGACGCTGACCGACAAGTTTGCGGACGTCTGGGAATGGCGCGCAAACGCGATCGCGGAGGTAGAAGCGGGTGACGGGAGTGAAGGTGGGGTTGAGCTGGAGAGCCGCCTGCAGTTGACGCGCCGCATCCCCGTCGCCTTGCTCGGCACGGACGATTGGCGTCTCGGAGGAGAGCTTTTCAGCGAGTACGGAAACACGCGAGACCTGCCGCAGATTTCAGATCAAGCCCACCAGATCGGACCTGTGGTCAAGGTCGAATGGGGTAACGGTATTTCGCTGCAGACAGCGGTGCGGTTCGGCGTGACAGATGGCTCCGATGACGCGATGGCCAAAATCTTCATCGCGAAAGAGTTCTGATCTCATCGGGGCGAAGAAGCGGTCAGGTCTTTGAGGCGCTGCCCGCCTTCGCCCCGGCGGCGATCATCCGGCGCAGCGTGTCGATCAGGTCGGCCTCGCTGGCCGGCTTGTCGCGCCGGATGCGGCTGATGCGTGGAAACCGCATGGCGATGCCGGATTTGTGGCGCGTGCTGGGATTGACCGCATCGAACGCCACTTCCAGCACGAGCGTCTTGTCCACTTCGCGCACGGGCCCGAACCGGCCGGTCGTCTGCTTGCGGACGAAACTGTCGAGCCATTTCAGCTCCTCGTCACTGAATCCGGAATAGGCCTTGCCGACCGGCAGCAGCACGCCGCCCTTGGCCTCCGGGGCCGTCCAGCACCCGAACGTATAGTCAGAGTACAGACTGGACCGCTTGCCCGATCCGCGCTGCGCATACATCAGCACGCAGTCCGCCGTCAGCGGCTCACGCTTCCACTTGAACCAGAGCCCCGCCTTCCGGCCCGGCTCATAGGCGCTGTCACGCCGCTTCAGCATCACGCCTTCGATATCGCTCTCCCGCGCCTGCGCGCGCAGCTCGGCGAGCGCTTCGAACGTCTCGGCCTCGATCAGCGCGGAAATGTCGAACGCCGATCGATCCAGCCTCGGTGCAAGGGCCTCAAGCCGCGCGCGCCGTTCGGTCCAGGGCAGGCGCCGCAGGTCTTCGCCGCCATCCAGAAGCACATCGTACAGCCGGACGAACGCCGGATAATCCGCCTGAAGACGACCCGAAACACTCTTGCGCCCTAGCCGCTGCTGCAAGGCGTTGAAGCTCGCCGCCTCGCCGCCCTGATGCGTGCCGCGCACCAGCAATTCCCCGTCCAGAACGCCCTCGTGATCAAAGGCTTCGGCGATCTCGGGAAAGCTTGCCGTGATGTCTTCGCCGCCCCGGCTGAACAGACGCGCCGCGCCGCCCACCGAGACGATCTGTATGCGGATCCCGTCCCATTTCCATTCGGCGGCATAGTCCCTGAGATCGATCGCCTCGTCTTCCAGCGGGTTCGCCAGCATGAACGGCCGGAACACCGGCACCGCCGAGATGTCCGGCTTCGCCGCCGCGCCCGTCGCCCAGGCAAACAGTTCCGCATAGGGCGGGCGCATCGCGTGCCAAAGCTCCTCCACCTCATCCAGCGCCACGCCAAAGGCCTGCGCAAACGCCGTTTTCGCGAGCCTGGCGGAAACGCCGATCCTGAGCGCCCCGGTCGCAAGCTTCAGCAGCGCGAACCGCCCATCCTCGTCCAGCCGGTCGAGCAGTCCTGCCAGCACGGCCTTTGCGGTCCCCCGCGAGGCGGACGCCAGCAACGCCACGGCCTCGCTGACCCCCGGCGCGCCGCGCACCGGCCCCGGCGGCGCCGGCCACATCAGGCTCACCGTCTCCGCCGTGTCGCCGACGAAATCCCGCGACAGCGCAAACAGCACCGGGTCCACCCGCTCCTGGATCAGCGCGCGCACGGTCCCCGCCTTGATCGCGGGAAAATCGATTCCGCCGGTCAGCGCCGCCAGCGCCCATCCCCGGTCCGGGTCCGGCACGGTCCGCAGGTAGTCCGCGAGCAAGGCCAGCTTTCCATTGCGCGCCCGCGTATAGATAAGATCCGTGAGCAGACGGGCGAAGCGGTCCATCAGGCGGCTTCGTCCTCGTCTTCCCGGCCCACAAGCTCCAGCGCCCGCGCGCGGATCTGGCGCATCGCGCACCAGTGCAGCAACGCGTCTTCGCGTCCGTGGGTGATCCACGTCTCCTGCGGCGCCACTTCAAGGATCGTCGCCGTCAGCTCGTTCCAGTCGCAATGGTCCGAAATGATCAGCGGCAGCTCGACATTGCTCTGCACCGCCCGCTGGCGCACCCGCATCCAGCCGGAGGCGACCGCATTGATCTGGTCGGGCATTTTCCGTGCCCAGACGGAATTCAGCGCCGAGGGCGGGCAGATGACAATCTGCCCTTTCAGCTCGCCGCGCGGCGTCTCGGAGACCGGGGCGAGGGGCCCGAGCGTCACGCCGTGCCGCTCATACAGGGCGCACATCGCCGTCATCGCGCCGTGCAGCCAGATCGTCTCCGCATAGCCTGCCCGGCGCAGTTCCGCGATCACCCGCTGCGCCTTGCCCAGCGCATAGGCGCCAACGAGCACCGTGCGCTCGGGATTGGCTTCCCGCGCCGCCAGCAGCCGCGCAATCTCGCGTTCGATCGGCGGATGCGTGAAGATCGGCAGCGCGAAGGTCGCCTCGGTGATCAGGATATCGCACGGTGTCGGCACAAAGGGCGGGCAGGTCGGGTCCGCCCGCCGCTTGTAATCGCCCGTCACGATGATCCGTTCGCCCTGACGCTCCAGCAGGATCTGCGCCGAGCCGAGCACATGGCCGGCCGGCAGGAAGGTGGCCGTGATCGAGTCGCCAATCTCGATACACTCGCCATAGGCCACATCGCCGCCGCCCGCCGGCGTGCCATAGCGCAGGTCGATGATGTCCCGCGTCGCCGCCGTCGCCCACACTTCGCCATGCCCGCCGCGCGCATGATCGGCGTGCCCGTGGGTGACCAGCGCGTTCGTCACCGCCCGCGACGGGTCGATCCACCAGCCGATGGTGGGCAGGTGCAGCCCCTCCCGCTCGGCCTTGATCCAGCGCGGCGTCTCCGGGCCAATCGGCATGGGTCAGGCTCCTCGCTTTTCCGGCAGTCTGCCGCGATGTGACCTAGCGCAGTCGTCCCCCCAAACGCAAACCGCCCCGGCGATGAGGCCGGGGCGGTGCGGTTCAGTTGGCGCTGCGATCAGACGCCGGCGCGTTCCGGACGGCGCGAGCGGCCACCGCCGCCGCCCTGGCCCGGACCCCGGCGCGAGCCGCCGCCATTGCCACCCGGCTTGCCGCCGCCCGAGGCGCGCTGGAAGCTGCTACCGTTTCCGGATGCCCGCTCGCCATTGCCGGACGCGCGGTCGCGATTGCCCTGAGGCGCGCGTTCACCGCCCTGTTGCGGCCGGCGTTCACCGTCCCCTTGCGGACGGCGCGCGGCTGGGTCGTAGGCGCGGCGTTCGCCGCCACCCTGGCCGCGCGACTGGCCTTGCGGCCGGCGGCTCTGCTGCTGCGGTTTGCGCGAGCCGCGATCATCGGATTCTTTCTCGCCAGCGGGACGCGGGGCCAGCTTGTTGCCGATCAGCTTCTCGATGGCGCGCAGGTAATCGCGCTCGTCCTTGCCCACGAACGAGATCGCCACGCCCGATGCGCCGGCGCGCGCGGTGCGGCCGATGCGGTGAACGTACTGCTCGGGCACTTCCGGCAGGTCGAAGTTGATGACGTGGGTGAGGTTGTCGATGTGGATGCCGCGCGCGGCGATATCCGTGGCCACGAGAACCGGCACCTTGCCGCCCTTGAAGGCTTCGAGCGCCCGCTCACGCTGCGACTGGCTCTTGTTGCCATGGATGGCGACCGAGTCGATATCCGAGGCTGCGAGCCGGCGCACGACGGCGTCAGCGCCGTGTTTCGTCCGGGTAAAGACGAGCACGGTCTTCACTTCCGGCTGACGGATGGTCTCGACCAGAAGCGCCTGCTTTTCGCCTTGCTCGACGAAACAGATTCGCTGCTCCACCTTGTCGGCCGTCGCCGAAGGCGGGGCGACGGCAACCTGCGCCGGGTCCTTCAGGAATTGCGCGGCGAGGCCTTCGACGAGTTTCGGCATGGTGGCCGAGAAGAACAGCGTCTGGCGTTTCTGCGGCACGTGCTTGGCGATGGCGCGAAGCGCATGGATGAAGCCGAGGTCCAGCATCTGGTCGGCTTCGTCGAGCACGAGGACTTCAACATCCTTGAGGCCGACGGCGCGCTGCTCGATCAGGTCGATCAGGCGGCCAGGCGTCGCGATGAGAACATGCACGCCGCGCTCGAGCTTGCGGATCTGCGGGCCGATCTTGGCGCCGCCGCAGACCATCGCGATGCGCAGGCCAAGGCCGGCGCCATAGGTTTCGAACGAGGCGGCGATCTGGCCGGCCAGTTCGCGGGTCGGGGCGAGCACCAGAACGCGCGCGCCCTTGTGCGGCGCCGGGCCCTGGTTGCGGAACAGCTTGTCGAGGATCGGCGCCGCGAAGGCGAGCGTCTTGCCGGTGCCGGTCTGGGCAAGGCCCATGACGTCGCGGCCAGACAGGATCAGCGGGATGGCGCCGGCCTGGATCGGGGTAGGGGTGGTGTAACCGGCAGCGGTCAGCGCAGATTCAACGCGCGGCGCGAGGCCGAAGGATTGGAAGGTTGTCATGTGTTCTTTCAAGAATAAGGTGCGCCCGGCGCGACACGTCGCGCTGGGGAGCGGGGGTTCTAACGACCCGCGTGAAGAAGGGCGCCTGGGGCTAAATTGTTGTCTGTAAGGAGGGCCTTGGGCAGGGCGGAAGTTCCGCCGCGCCAGCTCACGCTGTCCCTGCAAGGCCGCCGAAGTGGCCCAGACACCGGGCACATGGGGTATAACCACCGATAAGTCAAAGGGTTTTGTGGATGGGCGAGACAGCCCAGTGGTCCAGTCCGCCATTTTTCCCTGGCTTGGTTTGTGATATCGAGCAGCGAGACTGGTGGACCCGAAGGAGTGATATTCCATGATCGTTGAGCTTCCGAAGGGAATGACGCAGGAATTCCTGAAAAGCCTGAGCGGACAGATCGAGTCGTCGGAAGTTGCAGAGCAAGAGCAGTTTTTCGGGGAAGCCGAAACGGTTGCCGTATTCCTTGAGTTGGCTCCAGCCGCTTTGAACTTGGTTGCTTCAACCATCGCCGCTTTTGCCGCCAGCCGGACGATCCGCATCATCGTGAACGGCACGCAGGTCTCCAGCGCCGGCGAGATTGTCAAGGCTGCGGCGAACGGACCTGCTGAATAAACTCGCTCCACCTCGGAACACCGGCACTCATGTCGATCGACATGAAGAGAAAAAGCTGGCCGAAGAAGATACCGCCTGCATGCCGCGCCACCTTGACTAGGATCTGGTCCGGCAGAAGAAGTCCGTGCTCGGCAAGAAATTCCAGCACGGACGACGTGGCCAAAGTGTTTCGAAGCAAGAACTCACGATAATACTCTACGGTTTCTGAGTCGTGTTGAGTCGCCCGGTCAGCGTCGGGATCGGGAGGGCGGGTGATGACGCGGCAGACATAGTGGCGAACGGCAAACAGATAATTTGCAGATGAAGCTGCCATGATCAGGTCGAAAGCGATCTCGTTGATGCTGGTTCGGTCTCCGCCGCAGTCGATCAAGCATTGTCCGAGAATATTCCGGATGGAGTACCGGTCATGCATTGCTTCTGAGCACGCGCGGGAAAAAAAGTTCAGCTCTACTTCGCGACTTATCAAACGCTCGACAAGGTCCCACCGAAGATCTGAATACTGACTGAACCAGGGGCCACCAACATTCTTGGGCGCTGTATTCATGAAATCCGACAGCTGATCAAAAAGGTAGCTCATATGCGGCTGTGCGAAAGGCGCATGATGCTGCCGGTTTCCCTTTACGTTTTCTTTGATGTGACTCAGCTCGTGCCCGAAAACATAGGCGCAAGCTAGCTCAATCCATCTGGGAAGTTGTCCCGGCTTTACGTCCTTGGTCAGATCGACAGGGCGCTGCTTGGTCTCTTGGGAAAAGTCAGGATCAGAGTCCGGCGGAACCTCAACAGGAAAGGGGGCGATCCAGTACTTTCGGAACAGGTCGGTTGCCCGCTCACCGTCTTCTGTGAGCCAGCTGACCCCGTCTGAAAAAAAGAGTGTCTGTGCGTCGCTTTCGAAGAAAGCATCCGATATTTTTACCAGCACGTCCCGCATCAGCATGGAGCCGGTGATCTGATGTCTTTGGCCTTTGGGATACTCAATTGTCCCAAGGTCCAAAAAACCGCGCTTTGCAACGGGTTGAGCGTCCAAGGGTGCGTGCTTCAATCCCACGCGCATGAATTGTTGACAGCACACATCCGCGATCAGCTCGTAGAATCCGTAATCGTTGACAATCCAGCGTTGCTCGCCCTGCGTGACACAAAACACTGATCGCATGCTCGTCGCCGTGTTGACCAGTTGGCAGTTTTCAAATGCGTCGTCCCGCAATTCACGAGCATGATAATGGAGAAGGTCTTCGGGCGTGAAAATGTCATCCAGCGTGGTAGTCTTCCGGAGAATTCGATGTTTCCGTGTGTAGTATCGAAAGAGCCTCGAACTGACATCTTCAAGCGCGAGCACTTTCATTTTGGCTGCCTTCTGGAAAGAGTTGAAGGGAAACTACTCCATTTTTCGGGCGCCGCGGGCAAGATTTCAGGCTGAACAGGCGACAGAAAATCCGGAGAAGAGGTCCGAAGCTTCACCCCGCCCACGCTCATTCAAGCAAACGGATCCAGCCCGTCCTCCAGAAGCTTCAGCGCGACGGCGCGGGCGCGGCCGGCGGGCTTGCCGAGCAGTTCGCCCAGGGTGGGGCCGAACAGGCCCACGCCGATGGCGAGGATGACGCTCACAAGGATCGCGTCCTCGAGCCGGCTCTCACCGCCAGGCGGGGGTTTGATCTTCTGGCGGATGACGGTCTGCACCGCTTCGCGCACCGAATGCAGGCGCCGCGATTCCCCGGTCATCTCCAGCCAGGCCGCGAGGCGCGCCGCGCCTTTGGCCTCGAACGCATCGAACAGGTTCTGCAGCCCCGCGCCCCGCGCCGCGCCGGTCTCGGCCGGTACGTCCATCGCCAGAAGGCCGGTCACCAGCTCGGCGATCATTTTCTCCATCAGCGCCGCCTGCAACCCGTCGATCGTGCCGAAATGGTGCAGCACGGTGGCGTTCGCGACGCCCGCCTCCTTCGCCACATCGGCCAATCGAAGGGATTGCGGCCCGGTTCGCACCAGCAATCGCTCTGCCGCAATCAGTATGTTGTCGCGCGATGCCTCGGGCGACCGGCGGACTCGCGCCGGTGTTTTCTTCGGGGGCGTGGTTTTTGTTATCGACATTTTTGTCAGTAGATGCTACAAAGACTGAAATTCAGTTGAGACTATGACCCCAAAAGCGCCCTTGTCAGCAGGATTCACGCGATGACCGCCAAACGCACCCCCGAAGATGTCACCATTCTCCCGCGCGACCTGCGCTTTGACGTTGCCACCGCGGACAAGGGCTACTGGCTCGATGGTGACCCGGTGGCCACCGCCGTGATGAACAGCCTGTCGCTGACCTTCCCGGATGGCGAGCGCCTCTTCATGGACGCCGTGCGCGGCTACAAGGACCAGCTCTCGGGCAAGCTGGCCCAGGACGCGAAGGATTTCATCGCGCAGGAAGCGATCCACTCGCGCGAGCATGTGATGCTCAACAAGATGATCGACCGCGACAAGTATCCGGTGGATGCCATCGAGGCAGAAATCCGGGAGCGGGTCGCCTTCGCCCGCTCGCGCGGCCCGGTCGGCATGTTGATGTCGACGATCTGCCTCGAGCATTTCACCGCCATGCTCGCCGACATGTTCGCCCAGCATGATGACCTCTTCAAGAAGACCGATCCGCAGTTGCGCGACATGTGGCGCTGGCACGCGATGGAAGAATCCGAGCACAAGGCCGTGGCCTATGATGTCTTCCTCATCGCCACCAAGGACTGGCCGGCCTGGCGCCGCTATGTTCGCCGCTGCGTGGCCATGCTGCTCATCTCGTATTTCTTCCCGCGCAACATCACGAATTTCGCTTCATCGATGCTGGTTGCGGATGGCTATACGCCGGAAGCGGCAAGGAAGGCCGTCAAGCGCTTCCTCTGGAAGGACCCCGCCTTCTTCGGCCGTGGCTGGAAGATCTGGATCCAGTGGTTCAGGCCGGGCTTCCACCCTTGGGACCATGACAACCGCGCCCTGATGGCCGACTGGCAAGCCGAGTTCAACCTCGTCGCCGCCGAGTAGACTGCGGTCTGGGCCGGCGCCTGCCGAGGCCACTGGACAATCGCGGCCGAGCCGATCATTCCTAGCCTCAAGGCTGGGGAATGAGGCCGTCCAACATGCGATCTTTCCGTTCCCGCCCGGCATCGAGAGTCTTGTCCGCAGCGCTCGCTGTTCTGCTGACGGGTCTCGTGGCCGGCGCAACGCCGGCTCCGGCCGAAGCGCGCACCGAGGCTCCGCCCGTTCCCGGCGGCGCGCTTCCGCTTCGCCCCGGCGAGCTGGTTTTGCCCACGGCGGATGGCGCGTGTTCGGTGGTCGTCTTTGCCCCGCATGAGGAGCGCTACAACCGGCTCGCCGCGTACTGGCGCAGCGCGACCTGGACCGGCGCCTGCCGCTTTGGCCTTGCGCACGGCGAAGGCGCGGTCGCTGCGGTCGATGGCAGCTGGCGCACCGACACCGCCATGCTTTACGGCACCGAAATCGACCCGGCCGAGATCACGAAATTCGACGGGGGGCAGGACGGGGCCGCTTCGTGGACGTCGATCACCGGCAAGCTCAACTTCTTTTCCGGCCCGGCCTTCAACGACCTGAAAGCGGCCCGCTACATCATCCGGCTTGAGCGCAAGCCCGCCCGCGATCTCGAACTCGGAGACCTCGTGTCGGACTGGTACGGGTCCGACTATCTCGAACGCCACACCTTCGATGAGGATGGGCGCGAAGAGATCATGAGCGTCAGCGCGTTCAGCATCGACACCTATTGCGGCCTCGGTTTTCCGGAGGAATTCAAGCCCTTCGAGAAGGAAATGAAGAAGGCCTGCAAGAAGACCGGCGAAAAGCTCGTCCTGCTTCGCCGGGAAGGCGCCGCTGCCGATCTCTGGCCGGACCGCCCGATCACCTGGCTGAAATCCTGCCCGGTCAGCAAGGCCCGCAAGGTCAGTGATTGCGGGCCTCTCGTGCGCAGCGCGCTCAGCAAGGAAGCGGCCCAGCTGGAGGCGTTCCTGACGGACGGAGATGCAGCGGCCCGAAGCGCGGCCGAGCAGGAAATCATCGCGCGCTATGCGCCGCTTGAGGACGCGTATGCGGAGTCGCTGCTGGTGAAAGCGGAAGACTGATCCCCAACGTTCGTCACACTCGATGGCCGAAGGCCATCTGAGTGCCCATCTCCTGACCTGTCCACGATCCCGACATTTATGTTTTGTCATCCCGGCGAAAGCCGGGACCCAGCTTGGCCAGGTGTTTCTGGGTCCCGGCTTTCGCCGGGATGACAAGAAACGATCGTTGGAAACTTGGAGAGGTCCGGAGATGGGCCCTCAGATGCGCTGCGCGCATCGAGGGTGACGCAGCGTGCATGGTGGATGTCGCAAAACCAAACGCACTCTGAAAATCCGCCTACGGATCAATCACCACGCGCCGGTCTTCCAGCGCCGTGATCGCTTCGGCCGGGGTTGCGCAATGGACGAGGGCGTCGCGGAACGTCTCCGGGATGAAGCCGCCGGCGATGATGTGGTCCATCAGCTCGAAGAAGGGGGCCCAGAAACCGTCCTCATCGAGGAAGGCCATGGGCTTGGCATGCAGGCCGAGCCGGGCCCAGGAGAGGATCTCGACCGCTTCTTCCAGCGTACCGATGCCGCCCGGCAGCACGATGAAGGCGTCCGCTTCCTCGAACATCATCATCTTGCGGGTGTGCATGTCGTCGACGATGCGGTGCTCGACATCGGTGAAGATGCGCTCCTTGGCGAGCAGGAATTTCGGCATGATGCCGAGCACTTCGCCGCCACGTTCATGCGCTGCGCGGGCGCAGGCGCCCATCAGGCCGACCCCGCCGCCCCCGTAGACGAGGCGGATATCGCGGCCCGCCAGCTCGCGCCCCAGCGCTTCGGCCAGCCGGATATAGATCGCATTCACGCTGTCCGAGGCCCCGCAATACACGCAGACGGATTGAAGTTTCGCCATGTCAGGTTGCAGCCTCTCGCTGGTCGCTTTTCCTCAAGGTTTAGGTTGCGCCGGCCGGTTCGGCCAGACCGGTTTGGCATCTTCTCAAGGGGGGTGGGTTTCGTTTTCATCACTTCCACGCCATATGGCGGATATGAGACCACCGTCCCCCGCCCCTGACGCGCCCGAAAACCACGACAAGATCGAAAGCGCGGATGGCGGCCTGTCCGCGTCGATTGCGCGAATCCTGAAGCTGCTCGGCCGGCCGGAGCTGGCGCGCTGGCGCCCGGTCATGGCGATGGCGGTGTTCCTGACGCTGGTTGCCTCGGTGCTCGAGGTCGTCTCGCCGCTGGTCATGGGCCATGCCATCAACCAGGTCGCGCCGACGGGCGGCCTTGGCAGCTTCGGGGTGGCCGCGCTGTGGCTGACCTATGGCCTGGTCCTGCGCTTCGCCGCGGCGGGACTGCCGCAGGTGCGCGACTGGCTGTTTGCGCCGGTCAGCCAGGATGCGCAGCGGGTGGCAAGCGTCGATGCCTTCGGCCATGCGCTCGGCCTGTCCCTCAACTTTCACCAGACCCGCCGGACCGGCGCCCTCAACCGCGTGATCGAACGCGGGGCAGGGGCAATCGATTACCTGATCCGGTTCCTCGCCTTCAACATTGGCCCGACCCTGATCCGGCTGGTGCTCGCCTCGATCGCGCTGGGCATTGCCTATGACATCCGCCTGTCGCTGATCGCGGTCGCGACGATTGCGCTCTATGTCGTCTCCACCGTCATCATCACCGAATGGCGCGTGCGCCAGCGGCGCAAGATGAACGAGGCCGACACGCATTTCCGCGCGACCTCGGTGGATATCCTGACCAATTTCGAGACCGTGAAATCCTTCGCCGCCGAAGGGCGCGAGACCAGCCGGTTCGACAAGGCGATGGGCGAGTACAACGTCCACTATGTCGATACTGTCCGCAGCATGTACGTGCTGAACACCGTGCAGGCGCTGGTGATGAACCTCGGCCTTCTGGCTGTGATGGTGCTGTCGGCCTGGAACGTCATTGAAGGCCGGATGCAGATTGGCGACCTGACCGCCGTGATGCTGATGCTGCTGTCGCTCTATGCGCCGCTGAACATTCTGGGCTGGGCCTGGCGCGAGATCAAGCAAGGCGCCGTGGACCTCGAGAAGCTGCACGGCCTGATCGCGATGGTGCCGGATGTGAAGGACGCACCCGGCGCGAAGACGCTGGCGAAACCGCAGGGCCGGGTGACGTTCGAGAATGTCGCCTTCAACCATGAAGGCCGGTCTGTGGGTGTGCAGAACATTTCCTTCGATGTTCCCCCCGGCGGCAAGATCGCCTTTGTGGGCACCTCCGGAGCGGGCAAGTCCACGCTGCTGAAACTGCTGTTCCGCTTCTACGACACCGATGCGGGCCGGGTGATGATCGACGGGCAGGATGTCCGCGCGCTGACGCAGGATTCCCTGCGCGCAGCGCTGGGCCTCGTGCCGCAGGATGTGGTGCTGTTCAACGACACGATCCGCGCCAACATCGCCTATGCCAGGCCGAATGCCACCGAGGCGGAGATCCGCGATGCGGCCCGCCGCGCGCAGCTGCTCGACTTCATCGAAAGCCAGCCGGACGGCTGGAACACGCGCGTGGGCGAGCGCGGCCTGAAGCTCTC